>CAZYQR010000006.1:0-25068 GCA_964649755.1 uncultured Maribacter sp.
CCGACCAGATGGAAACAGGTCTTACCAAATACCCTCCCCAATAGTTAGGACGGGGTATTTCCTTTCCTTCATATTCTTTCTCCAAAACTTTTAACTTATCTTCCAACATTGCTCTTGAAGCTATAACCTCACTTTGGTCAGAAACAATTGCCCCTAGCTTGCTACCATCTGGTCGGGACTCAAAATAACCATCTGACAGATTTTCAGGAATCTTTTCAGCGGTTCCTTTGATGATAACCTGTCGTTCCATGGAATGCCAAAAGAACGAAAGACAAACATGAGGGTTTACATCAATGGACTTGCCTTTTTCACTTTCATAATTGGTATAAAAAATAAAACCCTCATAGGTATATCTTTTTAGAAGCACCACTCTAGTCTTAGGATAGCCATCCAAACCAATGGTAGCAATTGCCATGGTATTGGTCTCATCAACAGTATTGGAAGCCTCAACTTCATAAAACCACTTTTGAAATAACTCCATGGGATTATCTGAAATAGCGTCCTCAGTCAAGGCACTTTTTTCGTATGATTTTCTATAATTGCCTAAGTCTTTTTCCATTTTATGAAATCTTAAAACAAGATAAACAAAGTTCTACAAAAGATAGGGAAAAGGGAATAATTAAGGTGTTTTTTTTAAGTACTTATTCCAGAAATGCAATCTGATAATAAAACCAATGAAACCTAAAAATTGAAAACCTTACCATCCTCTGCCAACTCAACATTTGGGAATATCTCCTCTGCTTCTTCTTTAAAAAGTGCTATGGATTTATAACGCGTGGAATAATGCCCAAGAATCAAGGTGCCAACTTTAGCTTTTTTTGCAATAGTGGCAGCCTCTTTTGCAGTTGCGTGCTTGGTTTTGGTAGATAGATGTGCTTCGGATTCCAAAAAAGTGGATTCATGATAGAGTATACCAACCTTTCTTATTTGCTCTATTATTTCAGGATAGTATCCTGTATCACTGCAATAGGCGTAACTCTTGGGTTTGGGTGGGTCAAAAGTAAGTTTGATATTTGGCACTATTGTTCCATCATTCAAAGTGATGTCCTTGCCATTTTTGATATTCTGGAAGTAACATTTATCAATCTTATATTTTGCCACTGCTTCAATATTCAATTTGCGCTCACTCAATTTTTCCCTGAATAGAAAACCGTTCGTATACACACGATGATCCAATGGAATAGTTTCCACAGTAACCTTCTCATCCTCAAAGATCACTTCTGACTCTTTAGAGGTGAGTTCATGGAATCTTAGAGCGTAATTGGTCCATGAATCTCCCAATTTCAAAAGTAGGGTTATAGCTTCTTTAATACCCTTAGGGCCGTAAATATGCATCTCCTTGTCCCGTCCTAATAATCTAAAAGTTGATATTAATCCCGGTAATCCAAAGAAATGATCACCATGCAAATGCGAAATAAAAATATGATTGATTCTGGAAAACTTTATCTTGTTTTTACGAAGTTGTACTTGGGTCCCCTCTCCACAGTCTATTAAAAACAGATGGTTCTTAATCTCCAATACCTGGGAAGTAGGATTTGTGAGCGTTCTTGGTGTTGCTGCATAACAGCCTAGGATTTGTAGCCTCAAATCAATGAAAAATTGAAAATTGAAAATTGAAAATTTGTATTGGCTTGCCCATATTTTAACTTCTAAGTTTTGCTGATTTAACAATTGACGCCAATAATCTAATTATTTGATTAATTTCATCAAACAAGCTATTATACAGCTACGAATCTAAATAATCAGATTTATAAAGCAAATCCAACCAATATCTTGTTTCATTGGCCTCTTTTAAACCAATCGCCATTTTATGTATAAAATCTTTTTTACTCTCAGCGTTTTCAGCTTCCCTAACCATGGCTCCAATTGCAGTACCTGACCTTATCAACTGTTTTGAAAGAATATATTCATTATTTTCTGCTTGGATTATTTTAACAATATTTACAATTGCCAATGCAAAATCAAAGCTCTTTTCTTCAATAACATTCTTTCGGTCATTTTTCATTTATCATTTTCCATTTGACATTTTCATAGGTCAAGATCCCTTTCAATTTCTTCCATCTCAATAATGTCATTAGCCTCCTGAATAGTTGGCACCACACATATTTCTTCGGGAACTTCCTCAATGGACACCTTGTTGGTAACCAAAACGAAGGATTTTTTAGTACCACGATGTTTATTGGAAATTGGAAGGAATTCCAAAATATCCCCAGCAGTAAGCTTCGAAAACGAGAAAAGATTTACAATGATATTATCATTGCTGACCTTTGAATAGCCCTTATTAAGGTTCTTCAAAAACTCCTGAAGCGAAATATTTTCCTGAAAAATTATGGTCGTTGTACCATCCTTATCAAATATCATAAAGCTTTATTTTATTTTTGAAGCTAATAGGTAAATCACAGCCATACGAATGGCGACCCCATTTTCTACCTGATTCAAAATAATGGACTGTTTTGAGTCTGCAACATCACTTGTAATTTCAACGCCCCTATTTATTGGTCCTGGGTGCATTATCACTATTTCTTTGTCCAAAGAATCCAAAAGTGCCTTGTTCACACCAAATTGTTGCGTGTACTCTCTGGTGGTAGGAAAATAACTAATGTCCAAACGCTCATTCTGAATACGTAACATATTGGCTACATCGCACCAATTCAAGGCTTTTCTCAAATTTGTTTCAACCCCAACACCCAATGAATCAATATGCTTGGGAATCAACGTTTTTGGACCGCATACTTTCACTTGCGCCCCTTGAAGTTTCAAAGCGAAAATATTTGATAAAGCCACTCTTGAATGTAAAATATCTCCAACAATAACGACTTTCTTACCTGCGACATCACCTAATTTTTCACGAATGGAAAATGAGTCCAACAAGGCTTGTGTAGGGTGCTCATGGGCACCATCACCAGCATTGACTATTGACGCATTCACATGTTTTGATAGGAATATACCTGCCCCAGGATTGGGATGACGCATCACCACCATATCCACTTTCATAGAGAGTATGTTATTTACTGTATCAATTAAAGTTTCTCCTTTCTTAACCGATGATTGGCCAGCAGAGAAATTGATAACATCAGCAGATAGTCTTTTCTCAGCGAGTTCAAAAGATAATTTTGTTCTTGTACTGTCTTCAAAAAATATGTTGGCAATAGTTATATCACGTAAAGAAGGAACCTTTTTTATGGAACGATTAATAACTTCTTTAAAATGATCTGCAGTTTCAAAAATGAGCTGAATATCTTTTTCATTCAGATATTTAATTCCCAATAAGTGTTTTACACTCAGTTCGCTCATTGCTTATTTATTTATCAAATAGATTACGTCTTTACCGTCATTTTCTTCCCACATCACCTTTACCTTTTCTTCGTTTATAGCATCAACCTGTCGCCCCCTGTAATTAGGCTGAATGGGTAAATGCCGGCTAAATCGCCTATCTATCAAAGTCAATAATTCTATTTCCGAAGGCCTTCCAAATGATTGGATTGCTGTCAATGCGGCCCTAATACTCCTTCCTGTATACAATACATCATCGATCAGGACTACTTTTTTGTCCTCTACCAAAAAATCGATTTTGGTTTGGGTCGCTGCAAGGGTCTTCTCACCCCTTCTAAAGTCATCCCTATAAAAAGTAATATCCAAGAAACCAACATCAATATGTTTAACCCCATATTCTTCTTGGAGAATTTTTGTAAGCCTTTCAGCTACAAATGTCCCCCTTGGTTGAAGACCTATCAACACCGTATCTGAGAAATCGAGATGGTTTTCAAGAAGTTGGCAAGCCAATCGATGAAGAATGATATTTATTTCTTTTGAGGAGAGTAGTACTTTTTGACTCATAGTAGGCCAGCAACACTTTTGAATAGCAAAAATAGGGAATTCTGGCAAATATTCAACCAGTGTGAAACAAACAAAAAAGCCCTGACAAAATTGTCAAGGCTTTTAGAATCCTACCTACGTAGGAATAATAATGATTATGTAGCTTATTTCTTTTTAGAACTAGCTTCCATTTTATCCTTCAACGCCTGTAAAGCTTCATTGGCATCACCTAAAGTAGGTTTAGATTCTTCAGCACTGGCAGCTTGTCTTTTAACAGCGGCTTTTACATTACGTTTCTCCTCTTCTCTAAAGATAGCAGTATGACTCGCAACTACACGCTTAAAGTCCTTATTGAACTCAATGATCTTAAATTCTGCTTCTTCACCTTTGGTCAATTTCTTCCCGTCTTCTTTTTCTAAGTGACGTTGTGGAACAAATGCAGTGATATCATCATTAAAGTCAATAGTCGCACCCTTATCAACTATTTCAGCAATAGTTGCTTTGTGAACTGTATCCAAGGCAAATTCGCTTTCGTACTTGTCCCATGGGTTTTCGGTAGTCTGCTTATGACCTAAACTTAATTTACGTCCTTCAACATCCAACTCTAAAACTTCTACTTCCAAAGTATCACCAACAGTTACAAATTCTGATGGGTGTTTGATTTTCTTAGTCCAAGAAAGGTCAGAGATATAAATCAAACCGTCGATACCTTCTTCCAATTCCAAGAATACGCCGAAATTGGTAAAGTTTCTAACGATACCTTTATGTTTAGAACCAACAGGATATTTAGTTGTAATATCTGTCCATGGGTCTGGAGTCGATTGCTTAATACCCAATGACATTTTGCGATCTTCCCTATCCAAGGTCAAGACAACAGCTTCTACCTCATCACCAACTTTAACAAAGTCCTGTGCCGAGCGCAAATGTGTTGACCAAGACATTTCTGAAACGTGGATCAAACCTTCAACACCTTCAACAACTTCGATAAAAGCACCGTAGTCAGCTATGACAACAACCCTACCTTTAACTTTGTCACCTATTTTAATGTCTTCGCTCAAGGCATCCCAAGGATGTTTCTCTAATTGTTTCAATCCTAATTGGATTCTTGATTTATTCTCATCAAAATCGAGGATTACAACATTCAATTTCTGATCTAGCTCAACAACCTCATTTGGGTGGTTGATTCTACTCCAGGAAAGGTCAGTAATATGCACTAAACCATCAACACCCCCTAGGTCAATAAACACACCGTAAGAAGTAATGTTCTTCACAACACCTTCTAACACTTGTCCTTTTTCCAACTGGCTGATGATCTCTTTTTTCTGTTCTTCAATATCAGCTTCAATAAGTGCTTTATGTGAAACAACTACATTCTTGAATTCATGGTTGATCTTAACAACTTTGAATTCCATGGTCTTATTTACATATTGATCGTAATCCCTGATTGGTTTTACATCAATTTGAGAACCTGGTAAGAAAGCTTCGATTCCAAAAACATCGACAATCATACCACCTTTGGTTCTACACTTTACAAAACCACTTACAATTTCTTCTTTATCATGTGCAGCATTAACCCTGTCCCAAGCCATGATTGTTCTAGCTTTTCTGTGGGAAAGTACCAATTGACCACTTTTATCCTCGCGGATATCGATCAATACCTCTACTTTATCACCAACCTTTAAATCTGGGTTGTAGCGAAATTCGTTCAAAGAGATTACACCTTCCGACTTTGCATTAATATCGATGATAGCTTCGCGGTCAGTCAAATAAACAACAGTTCCAGTAACTACTTCTTCATCTGCAGTATCTACGAAATTTTCAGATACAAGTTTTTCAAACTCCTCTAATTTAGAGTCCTCAACTTTCTCAATTCCTTGTTCGTATTTCTCCCAATTGAAGTTTTCCAAAAATTCTTGGGGGTCTTGGACGGGAGCCTCCTCCTTCACTGCCTCAGCAGTTTCTTCTACCTGTACTTCAGCAGTTTCTTCTACTTGTACTTCGGTAGTTTCTTCTACCTCAGCTTTTGCTTTTTCTTCAGCCATTATATAGCTTTAAAATTTGTATCCTACGATTTTACAAGAGCCAAACAATTATCGTAGAAGTTGTTATTTGTTTTTTATTTCGTTCCCTTTTCCTCTTGATTCTTTGCAAAAAAGGAGTGCAAAAATACTATTTTAATATCTATTTACAAACAAGTATACAATTAGATGTGTGCTACGGCAGTATTTTATTTATTTTTTCGTTAAATAGTACATTAATTCTTATCTTCACATGCATAAATATTAACCGTAAATAAATTACAAACATGAGCGTAAAAGCAAAGTATCAGGCAGTTTTAGACCTTGGTGAACTATTAGCAATCAAAGACGGAAACGTTACTGAAGAAAATGGAGTTTTAAAAATCAAAGGTCAGGCCAATACACAATATGAAAAAAACTTATTGTGGGATAAAATCAAGGAAATAGGTGGAGATCAACCTTACGACTTGAAAGCCAATATATCTGTTGAAGACGATTCAGTTTTTCACAGACACACTGTTAAGAGTGGGGAATCTTTAAGTAAGATTGCAAAACATTATTATGGTGACCCTATGAAATACAAGCAAATTTTTGCTGCCAACACCAATATTCTTAAAAATCCCGATGTAATTCATCCTGATCAGGTTTTGGTTATTCCAAATCCATAAGAATTAAGCAACTAATTCATATAAAAAGACGTTCATTGAACGTCTTTTTTTTGTTCGTCAATTACTCTTTTTGAGTAACCAAGGATCCTAGTTAATTGTTCTTTGAGCCCCATATCACTATTATCAAAGTTGATAGCATCTTCGGCTTGCTTTAATGGGGATATGTCTCTGTGGGCATCAATATAATCCCGATGCTCAACATTCTTCAAGACATCTTCATAGTTGACATTCTCACCCTTATCCAACAACTCTTTATATCGTCGGGTAGCTCTTTTTTCCGGTGAAGCCGTCATGAATATTTTTAACTCGGCATTTGGGAACACAACCGTACCAATATCCCTACCGTCCATGACTATTCCTTTCTCAAGACCCATTGCCTTTTGAATGAGTACTAACTTTTTACGAACTTCCTCAATTGTGGCTACTTTACTTACTAATTTGGAGACTTCCATGGTTCTAATCTCACGCTCAACGTTTTCTTCATTCAAATACATTTCGGCAAAACCCACAGAATCACTGTAAACAAAATTCAAATTAATGTCCGGTAAAGAATTCACCAATCCGTCTATATCACTCTTATCTTCAGTAACAAAACCATTACGCATAGCATAAAGCGTAACAGCCCTATACATGGCACCAGAATCAACATAAATATAACCCAAAGCTTTTGCCAATTGCTTGGCAATAGTACTTTTTCCGGTTGATGAATATCCATCAATTGCAATGGTTATTTTTTTCATACATCAAAAATAGATAGAAAAAAGGAGTCTTACTGCTCTAAAGCTTTTTTGCGTTCTTTACTTTCTGATCTGTAATTGCCAAGTCGATTACATCGCTCATTTCTGAGACATAATTGAACGTAAGTCCTTTTAAATAGTCTTCTTTAATCTCAAGAATGTCTTTTCTGTTTTCTTCACTTAGAATAATTTCTTTGATTTTAGCCCGCTTGGCAGCAAGAATTTTTTCTTTTATGCCGCCTACAGGCAATACTTTGCCACGCAGGGTTATTTCGCCGGTCATAGCCAAACTCTTTTTTACTTTCTTTTGCGTAAACAAGGATACCAATGATGTTAACATTGTAATTCCCGCACTGGGTCCATCTTTTGGTGTAGCACCTTCAGGTACATGAATATGCACATTATATCTATCAAAAACCGTAGAATCAATTCCGAAACTTTCAGCGTTGGATTTTATGTACTCCATGGCAATCGTAGCCGACTCTTTCATGACCTTTCCCAAATTTCCTGTAATATTCAACGTTCCTTTTCCCTTTGATAGGATAGATTCAATAAATAGAATATCACCACCAACACTTGTCCACGCCAGACCGGTAACGACCCCAGCAACATCATTGTTCTCATATTTATCCCTTTCCATTCGGGCAGGCCCTAATATTTTCTCAACATCCTCATTGCTGATTTTGATGTTGTATTCTTCTTCAACAGCAATTGATTTTGCCGCATAACGAACTACTTTGGCAATTTGCTTTTCCAAAGCACGAACTCCTGATTCCCTAGTGTAACCTTCTACAATTTTTTCCAGTTGAGGTTTCCCGATCCTAAGATCCTTTGATTTAAGCCCATGCTCTTTCAACTGTTTGGGCAACAAGTGCCTTTTAGCTATTTCTACTTTCTCCTCAATGGTATATCCGGAAACATTAATAATTTCCATTCTATCCCTTAGCGCAGGCTGAATAGTGGCTAGGTTGTTCGCTGTGGCTATGAACATTACTTTGGAAAGGTCATAACCCATTTCCAAGAAATTGTCATGAAATTCACTATTCTGCTCAGGGTCCAAAACTTCCAACATGGCAGAGGATGGGTCACCTTGATGGCTGCTTGCCAGCTTATCTATTTCGTCGAGAATAAATACAGGATTAGAGGTGCCTGCCTTTTTTAAACTTTGCACAATTCTACCAGGCATTGCCCCAATATAGGTTTTCCGGTGTCCGCGAATCTCAGCCTCATCGCGCAATCCTCCCAAAGACATTCGCACATATTTCCGGCCCAAGGCCTCTGCAACAGATTTTCCCAATGACGTTTTTCCAGTCCCTGGAGGTCCATACAAACAAAGAATAGGGGATTTCATATCGTTTCGAAGTTTCAGAACCGCTAAATACTCAATGATGCGTCTTTTCACATCCTCGAGACCGTAATGATCACGGTCTAATATTTTCTGTGCCCTTTTAAGGTCGAATTTATCTTGTGAAAATTCATTCCAAGGTAAATCAAGGAATAGATCCAAATAGTTTCTTTGAATGGAATATTCGGCTACCTGCGGGTTCATACGTTGCATTTTTGCCAGCTCCTTTTCAAAGTGCTCGGCGATTATGGTATCCCATTTTTTATCCTTGGCCTTTAATCGCATTTCCGCGATTTCCTCATCATAGGAAACCCCACCCAATTCTTCTTGAATGGTCTTCATTTGTTGATGCAGAAAATATTCACGCTGTTGTTGGTCCATATCGCTACGAACCTTGGATTGAATCACATTTTTAAGCTCTAACTTTTGCAATTCAACATTCATATATTTCAAGGTAGCCAAAGCTCTTTCTTGAAGATTTCCTATTTCCAATAGTTCCTGTTTTTCCTTAACATCTAAATTCAAATTGGAAGAAACGAAATTGATAAGGAAAGAATTACTCTGTATATTTTTAATGGCGAAAGATGCCTCACTTGGTATGTTCGGATTATCCCTAATGATCTTTAAAGCCAAGTCTTTGATAGATTCTATAATTGCCAAGAACTCTTGTCCATCCTTATCAGGTCTTTCCTCCTCTGTTTCCCTAACAGTTGCCGTTATATAGGGCTTCTCTGTAAGAATTTCAGCAACTTCGAAACGCTTTTTACCCTGAATAATTACAGTTGTATTTCCGTCAGGCATTTGCAATACCCTCAATATCCGGGCAACAGTACCCAAAGTATGAATATCATTAACACCGGGGTTTTCGGTTTTTTCGTCTTTCTGTGCAACAACGCCTATTACTTTTGAACCGTTGTTCGCATCTTTTATCAACTTTATTGATTTATCCCTACCTGCAGTAATAGGAATCACAACACCAGGAAATAGCACCGTATTTCGCAAAGGTAAAATCGGTAGTGTTTCAGGCAGCCCCTCATTGTTCATCTCTTCCTCATCCTCGGGGGTCAACAAGGGTATCAACTCAGCATCCTGGTCAATACTTTGTAAGGACATATTGTCAAAATTTGAAAATTTAGTATCTCCCATATTCTTATTTCAGCCATTCTGTCATATATCTCACAGCAATGGTTAGTTTTTAGTGTTTATTAAAAGCTTCACATCGTCCTACTCCCTTTAATCTCAGGTCTTAGAACACATCATAATCAACCATATTTGGCAATTGTTGTGCCAATTGGGGTAAATATTTCCAAGAAACTGTAACAATAGCTAAATTGGGTCATCTATTAAATAAATCAATCACCTTTTGAGCCACGAAAGAAAACATACTGATGATTTGATTCAATTGTGTCTTGAAGGGAAACAGAGCGCACAAATGGAGATTTACAATCGCTATTACAAAGCCATGCACAACACGTCTTTGCGAATTGTAAAAAACAGTGCTGAAGCCGAAGATATAATGCAAGAATCGTTTTTAAATGCGTTTACGAAACTGCATACATTCAAGGGTGAGGTAACCTTCGGATCCTGGTTAAAGCGCATTGTAATAAACAACAGTATATACCATTACCGAAAGCAACGTAAAAAAAATGAGGTTGCATTAGATGACATAATGTACAAGGTCGAAGATAATAATGGGGTTGCTTCGGATCATGTGTTTACCGAACTGAAGGCTCAAAAAGTGATGGAGACCATGAAACGGTTAAAAGATAATTACAGAATTTCTTTGACCTTACATTTAATAGAAGGGTACGATTACGAAGAAATCAGTGCCATAATGAATATAAGCTATGCCAATTGCCGAACAACAATTTCAAGGGCAAAGGAAAGTCTACGTAATAAAATGATAAATGCTTACTAATGGAAAAGGATGATTTAAAAGATGTATTCAAAAGACTGAAAGGTACTTTTGACACTGAGGAGCCAAAAGCAGGGCATAAAGATCGGTTTTTAGATAAACTGAACAATGCCAATCAAGTGGTGACGCTACAAAAAGAGAAAAAGAATTGGTGGCGACCTTTATCTATCGCCGCTTCAGTAGCTGTTCTATGCCTAGTCACAATTGGCGTTTATAATTCAAGACCCACATTAGGCCAGCAGGTGGCCAAAATTTCACCTGAGGTAGGCAATACACAAGTTTATTTTGCCAGTCTTATTGAAGACCAGGTAAAACTACTTGAAAATGAAAGTTCCCCAGAAGCTCAAAAGATCATTAGCGATACCATGATCCAATTAAAAAAGTTGGAAACCAATTACAAAAAATTGGAAACCGACTTACTCAATGGTGGTAATGACAAATTGATCTTAAGCGCCATGATAACCAACTTTCAAACAAGAATAGACCTCCTACAGGACGTCATCTATCAAATCGAAACAATCAAGAATTTAAAAAATTACAATGATGAAAACTTTACTATTTAAATACGCCACAGCTCTACTTTTAGTAGCACCCATGATCCTGTCTGCCAATGACGGGAAAATAAAGGGTAAGTTCTCCAAAGAAAAAACCATTAAAAAGGAATACAGCGTTAATTCCGATGCTCTTTTAAAGGTGAACAACAGTTATGGTAATCTAAACATTACTTCATGGAATGAGAATCGGATTCTAATAGAAGTCCATATCAAGACCAGCGGAAACAATGAGGACAAGGTCCAAAAGAAACTTGACGATATTACCGTGGATTTTGAAGCCTCTAGCTCAATGGTATCTGCCAAGACCATGTTCAATAAAAACAAAAGCAGTTGGGGTTGGAATCGGGGTAATAATAATGTGAATATGCAGATCAATTATACCATTAAAATACCTATCAAAAATAGCGTTCATTTGAACAATGATTATGGTAATATCATTTTGGATAGGGTTGATGGCCATGCTAAAATTAACTGTGATTATGGCCGATTGGAGATAGGCGAACTTAGAGGCAGAAACAATTATCTTAATTTTGATTACACTTCAAAGTCAAGTATAGGGTATATAAATAGTGGTGAGATAAAAGCGGATTACTCTGGTTTTACCATTGAAAAAGCAGGAGATTTAATAGTAAATGCTGACTATACAAATTCCACAATTAACCAAATGGAAAACCTTCAATACTCCAGTGATTATGGTAATATTGAAGTAGGGGAAGCAAACAATGTCGAAGGAAATGGGGACTACATTAATGTCAAGTTGGGGACCATTCATGGCAATGTGGATGTAAATTCCGATTATGGTTCCCTTAGAATAAAGGATATGGCTGAAGATGCTGGTGACTTGCGTGTCAGTTCAGACTATACCGGTGTTAAAATAGGCTATTCCCCAGGTTACCATTTTGATTTTGAGATTAGAACAGAATATGCGGGCGTAAGTGGTAAGGATGAATTTGAAATTAATATCAGTACTGAAAAATCCAATAACAGATACTACAAAGGGTATCACGGTAAACCCAATAGTGGAAACTCAGTATCTATCGACAGTGAATACGGGGGAGTATCATTCACGAAAAATCAATAATTAAATATCTCAATCATTAATAACACTATCATGAAGAAATTATCAACACTAAGTTTAGTCGTATTATTCACAATCTCTTGCTCGGCTCAATGGGGCAAGAAAGTAAACGGAAATGGAAAAATGGTCACCATTGAAAGATCAACGGGCGATTATGAGGCCGTGGCCGTTTCCGGATGGTTTGATGTTGACCTTGTTGAGGGCAACGAAGGGGATATTTCACTGAAAGGCGAAGAAAACCTTTTAGAACATATAATCACAGAAGTTAAAGATGGAAAATTGGTTATCAAAGTTGAAAAAGGAATAAACCTAAAGCCATCCTCTTGGAAGGAAGGAATTCATATTACCGTACCGGTTGAAAGCATCAATGCTGTTTCGCTTTCAGGTTCTGGTGATATAGTGGGTAAAAAGACCATAAAAACAGGAAGCTTCAATACCTCTATGTCAGGTTCTGGCGATATTACCTTGGATCTTGATGCCAGTTCGATCTCTGCATCCATGTCAGGTTCTGGCGATATTAATTTAAGTGGTTCTACGACTGATTTTGATGTAACCATTTCTGGAAGTGGCGATATCAAGGCCTACGAATTAGAGGCCGATAATGTTGATGCCTCTGTTTCTGGTTCTGCCGATATTAAGGTAACGGCAAACCAAAGATTAAAAGCTAGGGTATCTGGGTCCGGTGATATTCACTATAAAGGAAATCCTGAAAAAGTAGATACCAAAACCGCTGGTTCTGGCGATATTACAAAAGCATAACCTGCCTGCCGGTAGGCAATTCAAAAAGCGAACAACAATCAAACAAAAGTCCCGACGATTACATCGGGACTTTTTTTATGCTTTTTCTCTATTTACTCTTGTCAAGAGGAACATTCCAATAAGAAAGAACAAGCCAAGGAAAATTATGGCGTTCCGCATACTTCCCGAATATTGGGCTACAAATCCGTATAAAAATGTACCTATCACTATGCCAATTTTTTCGGCCACATCGTAAAAACTAAAGAATGATGCCGTATCGGTTGTCTTAGGTAAAAATTTGGAATAGGTAGATCTTGATAATGCCTGTATACCACCCATCACAATTCCGACACAACCAGCAGCTATATAAAAATCAACAGGGGTAATCACAAAATATGCATAGATACAGATAATAATCCAGAGCATATTCACAACAATAAGTGTTTGGATATTGCCAAATTTCTTTGAAGCCAAGGCGGTAACCGTTGCCCCGAAAATAGCTACAACCTGAATGACCAAAATACTAATGATAAGTCCAGTGGTTCGTTCAGAATCCGAACCCCATTGTATTTCTTCTTCCCCGAAGTAGGTTGCAATCAGCATAACGGTTTGTACGGCCATGCTATAGACAAAGAAAGCAGCCAAATAACGTTTTAATCTAATTTCATCACCCAATTGATACCAAACCATTTTCAACTCCTTAAATCCGTTTAAAATGATGTGATCACGTTTACCTTGCATTTTAAATCCCTTTGGCAAGTGATAAAATGTATACTGACTAAAAACCATCCACCAGATACCAACAGTAAGGAATGAATATTTCATGGCTTTGATTTCGGCAGCTTCTGTCGCATCACTTTCAATACCGAAAAAATCTGGTTTCATCACCATGGCCAAATTGAATAAAAGAAGAATCACACTACCCGTGTATCCCATTGAAAAGCCTTTGGCACTTATACCATCTTGTTGTTCCGGGAATGCCACATCGGGCAAATAAGAGTTGTTTATTGCGAAACTCACCCAAAAGCCTACCAATCCGAAGAAATAACAAGTCAATCCCAAGTATATATTTTCCAATGAAAACCAATACAATCCAATACAGGAAATTCCACCCAAATAACAGAAAATCTTAAGAAACAATCTTTTGTTCCCCAGATAATCGGAAACCCCTGCAATCAATGGTGTTACAATTGCAATAAAAACAAAGGCCAATGAAGTAACATAACTTATGAGTGGGGCCCTCGCAATTTCACCACCAAAAATGGTCACCTTTTCAATATTGGCAACTCTAAAGAGTGCGCCATAAAATATGGGGAAAATAGCCGAAGAAATAACCAAACTATATACTGAATTTGCCCAATCGTAAAACGCCCAAGCATTCAATAGTTTTCTACTGCCTTTAATGGCCAACGCTCTTGTCATATAAAATCATCAAAAGTCCATTCAATAAAAAAGCTGCTCTTTTTCAGAACAGCTTTCAATATACAATTATTACACTAATATCTTTCTACTCGCGCCTTATCTAAAAGTGGTTACACCAAATTTCATGGCCTCTTGTTTGGCCAATGGTGCCCATTGGGTTAAATTGGCAATTCTCGTATCATTTGATGGATGCGTACTTAAAAACTCTGGCGGAGCTTGATTACCGCTATTGGCTTTCATTCTTTTCCAAAGTTCAGCCGCTTCAATTGGGTCGTAACCCGCGATGGCCATAATCTGCAAGCCAATTCTATCGGCTTCAGTTTCATGGCTTCTACTAAAAGGAAGCATTAAACCGATAGTCGAACCAAGACCATAAGCCTGATTGAACATATTTCTTGTTTGTTCATCCTTGATGGCAACATTTCCGGCGATTGCACCTACCTGCTGCAAGGTCCCAGCACTCATGCGTTGTGCACCGTGATCGGCAAGCGCATGGGCTACTTCATGGCCCATTACTACAGCAACCCCCCGTTCTGTTTGGGTAATTGGTAATATTCCGGTATAAAAAACAATTTTACCTCCAGGCATACACCAGGCATTTATCGTTTTATCGTTCACCAAATTATACTCCCATTTATAATCACTGAGATACCCCGGATATCCATTAGCTGCTAACCAACGCTCAGCTGCAGATGATATACGCTGACCAACGTTTGTGATCATACGTGCTTCAGCGGTATTTTCAATAACATTGTTATCGGTAAGAAATTGATCATATTGGGCGAAGGCCATGGGGAAAATTTGACTGTTCGGATAAAAGTTCAAGACTTTTTTACCTGTAAAAGGATTTACCTTACAGGCTGCCACACCCATGAATATGGCAATTATCAATACTAATTTTTTCATTTTATTGTAGTGTTTAGTTTTGTTAAAATACGAAAAAATTATTTTCCTTTTATAAGCAATTGAGTAAAATCTTTACTCACTTCTATAATATTGTTACCGTTAGGTTTTAACTGTTTCAAGGGCACTTCCTCATTATCTACTTCTATTGCTTTTATTTCAAATGGAAGTCCATGTAAATTAATTCTAAAACTATCATAAGAGGTAACGAAAGTACCATCCTTGAACTGCTGGATCACAAGACTTTTCTCCTTACCTTTCAATTTGAAATTTCTTAAGCTGTATTGACCTTTTTTATAGTCATACCCATCCTGTTCATCTTCATAAACCGTTGAGCTTTCAGTACCCATTCTAAAATACACCTCCAAATCAAGTTCTTTAATCTCCAACTCTCCAACATATTGTTGTACGGGGAATTTAGGAATGATTGCCCCTTCTTTCACAAACAAAGGTATAATATCAATATCAGCTTCTACCCATTTCTCTTTTCCTCCTTCAATAACTTCATCATTCCAATAATTGTACCATTTTCCTCTTGGAACGTACATACGCCTTCCTTGGGCATTTGGTTCTTGGACCGGACATACCAAAATTTGCTCACCAAAAATAAATTCATCGGTTCTAAAATGGGTCTGGGCATCTTCCTGGTCATAATGCACCAATGGTTGTATCATAGGAATACCTTGGTTGGAATACTTCCAAAACATGGTATACAAATAAGGCAAAAGCTGGTATCGCAACTCAATGAATTTCCTAACAATATCAGTTAAATCGCTATCAAAAGACCATGGTTCTTGATCCCCATGGTCCCCACTTGAATGCACCCTACAGAATGGATGGAAAATACCTAATTGAATCCATCTTGCAAAAAGTTCACCATTAGGTTGTTCTGCAAATCCACCGATATCAGAACCTACAAACGACATTCCGCTCATACACATTCGTTGTACTTGTACATTGGCAATCCATAAATGTTCCCAAGTGGCAACATTATCACCTGTCCATGTTGAGGAATAGCGCTGTGTGCCCGCATAGGCGGCCCGTGTGATTACAAATGGACGTTTGGGAAATACATATTTCTTTATTCCCTCATAAGTGGCCCTTACCATCTGCATACCATAAATGTTATGCGCCTTACGATGTGTACAACGGTTACCATCATAGTTATGTCTTGTATCCAAAGGCGCCGTTTTAGAAGGCACTTCCATTACTGCAGGTTCGTTCATATCATTCCAAACGGCATGTACCCCCAATTCTGACATGAATTCTTTATAAAGTCCCGCCCACCATTCGCGCACCTTAGGATTTGTAAAATCAGGGAAATGACATTCACCAGGCCAAACTTTTCCTCGCATATATGGTCCGTCACCACGCTTACAGAAATAATCATTCTCCATTGCTTCCTGGTATACCGAGTAATCCTTATCAATCTTAATTCCTGGATCGATCATCACCACGGTTTTGAATCCGTCTTCATTCAATTCAGCAATCATTCGCTTGGGATCTGGAAATTTTTTCTTATCCCAGGTGAAACAACGAAAACCGTCCATATAATCTATATCCAAGTACAGCGCGTCACAAGGAATTTTTAAGTCCCTGAACTTCTTGGCCAATGCCTTTACATTACTTTCGGGAAAATAACTCCATTTTGATTGATGATACCCCAGTGCCCATAATGGTGGCAACTCTGGAGTACCTGTCAAATTGGTATATGCTTTGACTACTTTTGACATTTCTGGGCCATAAAAGAAATAATAATTCATTTCACCGCCATCAGCCCAAAAACTGGTAACATTGCGCTTTTCATGGGCAAAATCAAAAAATGATTTAAAAGTATTATCAAAGAATATCCCATAAGCGATATTATTATGAAGCCCGGTATAGAAAGGAATGGCTTTATATAAAGGATCTTGATCTTTCCCAAAAGCATAACTATCTGTAACCCAATTTTTAACCCTTTTTCCTTTTAGGTTAGAATGGGTAGCTTTATCACCCATCCCATAAAAACTTTCTGAACTTTGGGTAATCTTGCTCATCTTCACGATATTACCCCCATATTCATAATTTTCCTCCCAATGAAAGCCCAGCTCATCTTCATTAATGATATTACCCTCAAGATCTGAGATTTGAATACGCAAGGATTGCTTATCTACAAGAACTTTGATTTTGGAAGTCGATATTAGATATTCCGAGTTGGTCTCATCAACTTCAAGAAGATTATAACCTCTACTGGCATTTTCACTGATAGCATAGGAGAAATCTGGTTGAAAAACCTCTTCGGTGGCATATCTAAATCGCAACGCACTGTTACGCAAAACGGTAATTTGTAAAACCACACCGTTTTTTGTTGTGAAGTTTAATTTGTCTACGTCTTGTTTAAAATCTATAATTTGATTGGGATATAAATCTCCCTTGTATTCAAGTTCTGTATTGGTAATCATAGTTGGTTAAAATTTAAAGTGCAGCAAAATACGCACTTTAGTGTGTAATTGTGAAACTTAAAGCGACCAATTGTCAACTAATGCGATATAATTGTTCAGGTTATTGAAAAATCACAATTCCCAAGGCTGGAATCGTTATTTCAATTGATTCATCAAAACTATGCGATGGTTTTTTTTCAGTTTTCACCGCAGTATTCTTTGATCCTGTTCCGCCATACTTTTTAGCGTCACTATTGAATATTTCTTTTAACGGTCCGGACTTAGGAACACCTATTCGATAATTTTCCCTTGGAATTGGGGTGAAATTGGCAGCAATTATAAGATCGTTTTTCTCATCATGTCCTTTTCGAGTAAAGGTCAAAACCGAGTTCTCAGCATCACCATAATCAATCCATTGAAAACCTTCCTGGCTAAATTGTTTTTCGTAAAGTGCAGGATATGTTTTATAAATTTTATTTAGGTCCTTTATCAACTTCTGAATGCCCGAATGAAATTCATATTGGGTCAAATGCCAATCCAAACTCTGGTTATAATTCCATTCTGATGACTGTCCAAACTCACCTCCCATAAATATTAGATTAGCTCCAGGATGCGTGAACATATAACCATAAAGCAATCGTAAATTGGCAAATTGTTGCCATTCATCGCCTGGCATTCTATATAAAAGTGACTTCTTCCCGTATACTACTTCGTCATGGGAGAACGGAAGCATAAAGTTCTCGGTAAAAGCATAGGTCATACTAAAGGTAATGTCGTTCTGATGGTGTTTTCTATAAATGGGCTCCTTTTGAAAGAATTCCAAAGTATCATGCATCCAACCCATCATCCATTTCATCCCAAAACCGAGTCCGCCTATATTCACCGGTTTTGATACTCCTGAGAATGCCGTGGATTCCTCAGCTATCATTTGAACTCCCTGAAAACTACCATACACCGTTTCATTTAATTCTCTGATAAACGAGATAGCTTCCAAATTTTCATTATTACCATACATATTAGGTTCCCACTCGCCTTCTTCCCTGGAATAATCCAGATAAAGTATTGAAGCTACTGCGTCCACTCTGAGCCCATCAACATGGTATTGATCTAACCAGAACAAGGCGTTGCTTATTAAAAATGCACGCACTTCATTTCTACCATAATTGAAAATGAGACTTTTCCAATCAGGATGATATCCTTTTCTTCGGTCGGGGTGTTCATATAGGTGTGAACCATCAAAAAATCCCAAACCGTGGGCATCTTCAGGAAAATGTGAGGGCACCCAATCAAGGATAACACCAATTCCACTCTGATGTAATTTATCAACCAATAGTTTAAATTCCTCAGGATTGCCAAAACGCGAGGTTGGAGCAAAATAACCAGTAAGCTGATACCCCCAAGATGGATCATACGGAAATTCCATGATCGGCATAAACTCCACATGGGTAAAGCCCATTTCCTTTACATATTTTACCAAATCTTCAGACAGTTCCTTATAAGAGAGAAAATCATTGTTTTCTTTCCGCTTCCATGATCCTAAATGCACTTCATAGACAGAATAGGGTTTGTCCAAACCATTCTTGGTTTCCCTTGTATCCATCCATTTTTTATCTTTCCAAGTATAATCGGCTTCCCAAACTACAGAAGCAGTTTTTGGCGGATGCTCACAAGATTTTGCAAAAGGATCGGCCTTTTCGGTGACAACGCCAAAATTGTTTGAATGTATATTGTACTTATAAAGTGTTCCTTTACCTATTTCTGGTATAAATCCCTCCCAGATTCCACTTTCGTCCCATCGAACATTGAGTTGGTGTTCATTACCTTGCCAACCATTAAAATCCCCAACCACAGAAACAGATTTGGCCGTTGGGGCCCAAACTGCAAAATAGGTTCCTTTTTTCCCATTTACCTCAATAGGATGGGATCCAAGTTTCTCATATAATTTAAAGTGTTTGCCTGATTTGAATAAATTAATATCGAATTCAGAAAAAAGAGAGTGTGCAATAACTTTGGACATACTACTGTTATATTTTTTGTCAAAACTAATCAACTTTACCTAAAAGGCATGATAATTAAGTGTTTACTTTACTTCGCAAAGGTTTTCCATTCATTAAATTGCGTCTCTGATAAAAAGTGGAACGCTTTTTGAATCAATCTTTGAATATAAAACAAACGAACAATTAAAACCATAGTTATGAGAAAAATTAGCATTGTACTCGGAGCACTTTTATCCTTATTTATAATATCCTGTGAAGGCTCAGATGGCCCTCCAGGTTTTGATGGTCTGGATGGTCTTGACGGACAGGACGGTATCAACATTTTAGGAACGGTCATTGACATTGAAGGTGACTTTGTCGCTGAGGATTATAGTATATTTTATGAATTTCCGCAAACGGTTGAGGTTTTTGAAAGTGATGTGATCTTAGTTTACCTTCTCTGGGAGCAAATTGAAGACAGCAATGGTGACCCCGTAGATGTCTGGAGATTGCTGCCACAAACCCGCCTTTTGGACCAAGGGATACTGCAGTACAATTACGATTTCACCTTTTTTGATGTAAATATCTTTTTAGAAGCCGATTTCGATTTAGGCACCTTGCCTTCCGGCGATACTGATGCCCAGATATTTAGAATCGCAGTCTTACCAGCCGAATTTGCCGCTGGATCTAGATTGGATCGATCAAATGTAAAGGCTGTAATGAATACACTTGGTGTAACAGAGCAAGATATACAAAAAGTAAAATTGAACTAGTCCATACTTCGTCAAGTATATACCCCGCTTTAATACAGTGGGGTATTTTAATTTCAAAATTAAACTTACTTGATTAACAAAATCTTAATGTTTTTCAACGCTTAAGTGTTTTATATTTGAAAGGGTTGAATAGACCTGTCGTCTAATATTCAAAAGAAAAAATATGATTAAGAAAATAATTTTCACCTTATGCATTGCCCTTGTTGGATGTAAAGGTAATTCCCAAGAAAAAGCTGAATCAAAAAGCAAAACTGACCCAAAGGAAGTTGCATACAAAGTGGTTAAAACCGATACCGAATGGCGAAAGGAACTTACAGACTTACAGTATTATGTTTTAAGGAAAGCCGGAACTGAAACTGCCGGTACAAGTGCGTTTTTAGATAATAAGAAAAAGGGCATCTATGTCTGTGCCGCATGTAAAACCGAACTTTTCAAAAGCGACCACAAATATGATTCTGGCTCTGGCTGGCCCAGTTTTGATCGGGAAATTGTTGGCAATGTTACCTATGATGTTGACTACAAAATAGGGTACAAACGCACCGAGGAACATTGTGCAACCTGTGGTGGCCATCTAGGCCATGTTTTTGAAGATGGCCCCAGTGAAACAACCGGTAAAAGACATTGCGTTAATGGTGCGGCCTTACAATTTGTTCCCGCAAAAAATTAAATAAAGCAAAAAGTTGATTTAAAATGGACTTTGCCAAGAATTACCTGAATAGTGTGCTATTTGAATTCCTTCGATATAAAACCATGGGCGACAAGACATTCGCCCAATTGGGTGAATCTGATATTCTTTGGAAATATCAAGAAGAAGACAATAGTATTTCACAAATCGTAAAGCACATAGCGGGGAATATGCATAGCAGGTGGACTAACTTCCTAACCGAAGATGGTGAAAAACCCTGGCGGCATCGAGACACCGAATTTAAAGAACCATTCACTGCAAAAACGGAAATGATTGTCGCCTGGCAAAATGGCTGGCAATGCCTTTTTGATGCCTTGGAGTCCTTAAATTCAGATAATTTCAATAGCCTTGTAAAAATACGTAACGAAGAACATACTATTGTGGAAGCGGTTAACCGTCAATTAGCCCATTACGCTACTCATGTTGGGCAAATAGTGCTTTTGGGAAAAATGATCAAAGGAGATAGTTGGGTTTCTTTATCAGTACCTAAAGGCGAATCAGAAGTGTTTAACAAGGAAAAATTCAATACATAACTTCTTTATTGAATTGGTTATTTTACCAATATATCATTGGCATCACAATTTGTTATTTTAAAATGCAATTTTTAAATACTACCATTTGGTTTTGTATTTTTGCACCTCAAATTTGAAAATCAAAGAATAAAAATATGAGCAATTTTGATGTTATTGTTTTGGGGAGTGGTCCAGGAGGATATGTTACAGCAATCCGTGCGTCTCAACTTGGGTTAAAGACTGCAATTGTTGAAAAAGAGAATCTTGGTGGCGTTTGTCTTAATTGGGGTTGCATACCTACCAAAGCATTATTGAAATCTGCTCAGGTTTTTGAATACTTACAACATGCCGGGGATTATGGACTTAAAGCTGATGGCGTCGACAAGGATTTTGACGCTGTTGTCAAGCGAAGCCGTAATGTGGCTGATGGCATGAGCAAAGGTGTTCAATTCTTGATGAAAAAAAATAAAATTGAAGTCATCAACGGTTTTGGGACCTTGAAATCAGGCAAAAAACTTTCAGTAAAAGACGCTGACGGCAAAGAAACTGAGTACAGTGCCAATCACATTATCATAGCAACCGGTGCCCGTAGTAGGGAATTGCCAAGTTTACCCCAAGATGGCAAAAAAATTATTGGTTACCGCGAGGCAATGACCTTGGATCATCAACCTAAAAAGATGATCGTGGTAGGTAGTGGTGCTATAGGCATTGAATTTGCCTATTTCTATAAAGCGATGGGAACCGATGTTACCGTGGTAGAATATTTGCCAAACATAGTTCCTGTTGAGGATGTTGACATTTCCAAACAGTTGGAGCGTAGTTTCAAGAAAATGGGCGTTACGATAAAAACATCGGCAGAAGTTACTGCTGTTGACACTTCTGGTGAAGGCGTTAAAGCTACAGTAAAAACCGCCAAAGGTGAAGAAATATTAGAAGCTGATATTGTGCTTTCAGCGGTAGGAATCAAAACGAACATCGAGAACATAGGGCTTGAAAATGTAGGTATTGCCACGGATCGCGACAAAATTTTGGTGAACGACTATTACCAGACCAATATCCCAGGATATTATGCCATTGGCGACGTAACCCCAGGTCAGGCTTTGGCACATGTTGCCTCCGCTGAAGGTATTCTTTGTGTAGAAAAAATCGCAGGAATGCATGTTGAGCCATTGGATTATGGTAATATTCCAGGCTGTACGTATTGCTCTCCTGAAATTGCTTCAGTAGGACTTACCGAACAACAGGCCAAGGACGCAGGTCACGATATCAAGGTGGGTAAATTTCCGTTCTCCGCAAGCGGAAAAGCCAAGGCATCGGGAAATTCAGACGGATTCGTAAAAGTGATCTTCGATGCGAAATATGGTGAATGGTTAGGATGCCATATGATCGGAGCCGGAGTTACCGATATGATTGCGGAAGCTGTTGTTGCCCGAAAATTAGAAACTACGGGGCACGAAATTCTAAAAGCTGTACACCCACACCCAACCATGAGTGAAGCTGTTATGGAAGCCGTCGCTGATGCCTACGGCGAGGTAATCCATTTATAGTTTCAAGCAAAAATATGAACGGTCAGAACGAGCCTGCCTGATTGGCAGACAGGCGCAGTCGAGACCTCAACATAGAATACAATAACATGCTCAAAACTTTCAGATATACGGCCATTATAGAAGGCATCTCTTATTTAATGCTTTTCGCTATTAGTATGCCCTTGAAATACTTGGCAGACCTAGGTCAGCCTAATAAGTATATTGGTTATGCCCATGGTTTTCTATTTATTTTATATCTGCTTCTTGCGGTTGTTTTGACCCTAGAACGTAAATGGGGAACAAAGCGCCTTGTTGTGCTGTTTGTGGCCTCGCTCCTACCCTTTGGCACCTTTTATATTGATAAGAAGTATTTGAGAGATTGAAAGAAAACAGTCCGAATAAACGCCTGTATTAATGGTGTTTACTTTTTGTTTTGTTTAGTTTTCCCCCCTTGATGTTTCTTAATTTGCTCTTTTACGTCAATTGTTCCATGAATATTGTCATAACCCCATTTCCCCAAAGCCAGAAGAATAGGTTTCAGTTGCAGACCTTTTTCTGTTAAGCTGTACTCAAATTTTCTTTTGAATCTCTAGAATATAGCTGCCAAGAACTTAGTTATTTTTTTTCACTTGTGTCTGACGTTGCTTTCTAATCATTTATTCTAGAATCACGTTTATATTTTTTTCGCAACAATCTATTTTCCTTAACCCTTATTTTGTATTCGCTAAGTGAATCCCTCTCCTTAAAATATTTTTTCTCAGATAAATGAAGTTTGTACTTTATTTTATTCTTCTTACTGGTTTTGGCCTCAATATAGATCTTTTTGCCCGATTCAATATATTCTTTTTTACCTGGGATATTGGTTATATCTCTTCTTTTAAAATTAGATAGGGGTATTGCTGTCCATAGGTTGGTTGGAACCTCTCCATAACCCAAATGCCCGGCGACAAAACAATCGAATGCAGTAGACTTTATTTCTGTCAAGGGAAATTCAACTGTATTATTAGCAATGTACAGGACATTCTCAATGGTCCCAAACCGAATGTCTTCCAATCGTTTTTTCTTAAAAACGATATTCCCAACCTTAATAATCGGATCAAAACCTTTTAGTTGCATTTCCTGGAGATTAAACCCTATGGTACCTCTTAAAGATTTTGATGATATTCCGGTACCACTAATAAACTTGCCTTCAATGCGGGTGTCCAAGCTCACTTTTCCATCAATTTTATCTGCTTCCTTAATTGCTGGAATATTAAAATAATCAAAGGAAATCAGTAATTTTTCAAAATCGACTCTGTCGGTTATTACACCAATTGAAAAATCAGTTTCATATGGTTCAGTTATGTTTAAATGTGCATCAAGAGTTACTTTGCCTTTATAAAAATCAAAAGCTGTATTCTCTAGATAAAGCTGATTTTCATTTTCAAAATAAAAACCGGTTTTGAAATTGTTTAAGGTGAATTTATTAAAAATTAATTCATCGATATTTATGGATACTTCTGACTGGTACTTATTGTAAAAATCTTTTAGAACAGCTTTTAAAGCCGGGTTGCCTTTCGTGTTTTTTACTTTCTTCTCCGTATCTACATTTTTGAAAAGATCCATAAAGTCACTATAACGAACCTTTTTTGAATAGATATTGAATTTTGAGCTCATTCTTTCCGTATTGCCACTGATTTCCGGAACAGTTGAGGTGATATTTTTTAATTCTCCGAAGAGTTTTATTGTATCTCCTGAGGGCAGATTAATATTCAAAGATTTGAGGATCGCATCATCATTTTCAACATCTATTTCCAGAATGCTAAAGGGTATTGAAGTCTTACTGGGGTTATGAAACAAAGCACTGTTCTCAATCTTAAACTTGGCTGAGACAGAGCTCACCAATTCATTCATATTTTCAAGATCACCTGCAATTTTTGCGGTTATATCAATTTTGCCTCCTTCAAGTAAAAAGGTGTCATAGTTTAGTATTTCATTTAAAT
>CAZYQR010000007.1:0-24731 GCA_964649755.1 uncultured Maribacter sp.
AAATAGGTAGATAATTCCATTGGGCATCTAACACCTTTTGGAATGTAACAAAAAGAACCATCAGTGAAGACAGCTGAATTTAAAGCAGCATAAAAGTTATCTGTTTTCGGAACAACTGTACCCATGTATTTCTTAACCAACTCTGGATGCTCTTGGATCGCTTCTGAAATAGGCATGAAGATAATGCCCTTTTCCGCTAAGGTCTTTTTGAAAGTTGTTGCTACCGAAACAGAATCTACTACAATATCAACAGCTACATTTTGCAATTTCTTTTGCTCATCAATAGAAATTCCTAATTTTCGATACATTTCCAACAAATCCGGATCCACATCGTCCAAAGATTTACTAGGATCTGCTGCTTTAGGAGCGGAATAGTAACTGATAGCCTGAAAATCTGGTTTCTCATAGCGAACATTTGCCCATTCCGGTTCTTCCATTTTTTCCCAAATACGAAAAGCTTCCAAACGCCAATCGGTCATCCATTGAGGTTCGTTCTTTTTTTTGGAAATCGCAAGAACAACGTCTTCATTTAATCCTTTCGGAAAAGTATCTGACTCAATATCAGTATAGAAACCATACTCATACTCTTTGGTCTCGAGCTCTTTCTTTAATTCCTCTTCGGTATATGCCATTTAATCCTTTTATAATGAAAAACTTTCGCCACACCCACAAGTGCGCTGCGCATTAGGGTTATTGAATACAAATCCTTTTCCGTTCAATCCGCCTGAATATTCCAAAACGGTTCCTACGAGATATAAAAAGCTTTTCTTATCTACAAGAATACGCACTGCGTTATCTTCAAAAACCTTATCGGATTCATTGATTTTGTCATCAAAGTCTAACTCATAAGACAATCCACTACATCCACCGCTCTTAACACCAACACGAACATAGTCCTTTGAAGCATCAAAGCCTTCCTCAGTCATAAGGCTGATCACTCTTTTTTTAGCTGTTTCTGAAACTTGTATCATTATTTGTTTTGATTCTAAATAGTTTACAAATATAAGTTATAAGTAGGCTTATGCAACTAATCCTAACATTATTATAACGTATATATGGATAAGGTTTTTCTATTGGTAAAAGGAAAGTGAGGATCATTGACGTAAACAATCTGGGCCATTGTTTAAACCGGCTATTCCAAGAATCATCTTTGTAGGCAGCTTTACTCCTATTTCATCCTACTTTATTCTACTTGCTTCTAATACCCCTAATAAAGTTCTTTATAATACTGGGTCGCCATTCTATTGCTCGTAAATTCAGGCAAAACATCATCGATACTATTGAATACGATTTGCTGCCACTTTTTTGGTTCATTATAATACATAGGCAACACTTTATTCTCTAAAATATCATATAAATTATCGCTGTCAATTTTATCTTGATCCCATGTAGGCAAATTGTGGTCAATCTCTGGAAAAACAAAACAATTCTCACCGTCTTTGGCAAACTCTGGCATCCATCCGTCGTTTGTGGAAACATTCACAGAACCATTCATCGCGGCAGTCATGCCACTAGTACCGGATGCTTCTCTTGTAATTCTAGGCGTATTAAGCCAAATATCCGAGCCACCTTTTAATTTTCTCGACAATTCAATTTCATAGCCTACCAATACAGCCAAATTGGATTTATGCTTCGTATAATGTACCAAGTGATTAAAAATATCAATCGCATAGAAATCATAAGGATAAGGTTTACCCGCCCAAATAATTTGTACAGGATACTTTTCATTGTTGATCAACCTTTCAAATCGCTCAAGATCATGAAGCAATAAATCGGCCCTTTTATACCCAGCAAAACGCCTAGCCCAAACAATGGTCAATACATTGGGGTCAAAAAGTTTTACAGTTTGGTTCAATACTTCATCGAACAATACTTTTTTCAGCTCTGTTTTTCTTCGCTTGTACACATCAGCATCCTTGGTCTTATGTGCTTTTTCAATTTCCCCATCTTGCCAAAATTTCTGATTTTGGGCATTGGTAATCGGAATTATTTCACTTATGCCAGAATACCCTTTCCACATATTTTGTGCAACCTTGGCGTGCAATTTGGAAACCGCATTGGCTTTTTTTGCCAATCTCAGGGCAGATACCGTATAATTGATATGGCCACCGTTAACCATCTCTTTTTGTAGTTCTTCATCGGAAAGATATTTTCCAAAAAAACCAATACGGTTCAACATACGGCCATCCCGTTCCTCATTACCAGCCTTTTCTGGAGTGTGTGTTGTAAAGACCATTTGGTCCTTTTTCACCCCTCTATCCCTTAAGTAATAAAATGCCGGTAAGGCATGCCCTTCGTTTAAATGATAAACTTCAGCTCCACCAAGGGCTTCCACGATTTTTGCCCCGCCAATACCCAAAACAATACTTTGCGAAATCCGGGTCATTGGATTGGCATCGTATAAATAATCTGTAACGGTTTTGGTCAAGTGATCGTTTCCTTCAACATCAGTTGTCAACAGGTATAAAGGTACCGTACCAAAAATCTCAGGTTTTAAAACCATGGCACGAACTTTTACGGACGGATTGTCGTGTAATTTTACCTCAACTTCAATTCCGGAATCTTCCAGGAAATTATAGTTTTTTTCAATAAAATTGGTCCTGAGTGTTTGGTCTCCGTTTCTACCCTGATCGTAATAGCCATATTTCCATAGCATACCAATGCCTATTACATTTTGCTTGAGTTCAAAAGCGGAACGCATATGCGATCCGGCTAAAAATCCCAGTCCTCCTGAATAAATCTTTAGTGCCTGATGAATGCCAAATTCCATACTGAAATAGGCGACTTTTTTATTAAATTCCTTAGCAGGTGTATATGGCAAATGCCATTGGTTATATTCTGATGTCATTTTTAGTATTTTTTTTAAAGGGGCAAATTTAATAAATATGCCCTTTGAAGGGATATAAAACGCCAAAAACTACTTGATAATTACACTATTATTTTAAGATCTCAAATTAGTAATGCCAAAATTCACTTTTTAACAAGATTAAGGGGGTTCCACGAGGAATAATTTAAACATTTAATTGCGCTAAAAGCAGATACGCTCAAAATGTATATATAAATCTATTTGATTTTGATGACTATTACATCTGACATTCCCTTATTTTGAAGAATGGGGAAGTCCGCACTAGAGCTTTCGCCCACAACCAGTACACTTTTATCTGGATTTTCAAGAACATCGAATCCATAATCCAAACCGGCGCCACCAAAGGTCTGCTGCCAAATTAATTCTCCATTATCATCGGTCTTAATAAACCATAGATCATTTTCGCCCATATTGGATACAGCATCCATATCTGAGCTTTTGGAGTTTCCGGCAATAAGGAAACCTCCATCCAAACTAGTAAAAACACCTTGCGCAGCATCAAACTGGGTACCACCTAAGGATTTTTCCCATATAAGATTGCCGTTATCGTCCAACTTGATTAACCAAACATCTGACTCGCCATTATTTTTCGAAACATCAGTATCATTGCTGAAGGTATTGCCAGTAATGACATAGCCATTATCGGTTGTTCTTGCAATATCGTAGGAAATCTCTATGCCTGATCCCCCAAAGGAACGTTCCCATACCAAATCACCTGTACTTGTGATTTTCACAACCCAAAAATCATAGCTACCCTTAGTATCGCTAATATCAAAATCATTGCTTTCTGAAAATCCGGCCATTACAAATCCATCATCATTGGACTGAACAACTGCATGTGCCCTGTCATTATTAGTGCCTCCAAAGTATTTGCGCCATTGCACATTGCCCTGAGCATCGATTTTTGTACCCCAAAACTCGCCAACGCCATGACGTGTCAGAAATTGCCCTTTTTCGTCATACCCATCAGCTCGGGCAGCCGTAATATCTAAAAAGCCAATAAAAAAGTAACCGCCGTCTTGGGTTTGTATAATGTCATACGAATGGTCATGGCCAGAAAAGCCAAAACTTTTCTCCCATTCTATATTGCCCGTAACATCTAATTTTAGAATCCAATTGTCATGAAAACCTTCATTATTACTGCCGTCCCCATCATCACTCATGGCATATCCTGTGAGAATATAACCTCCGTCGTTGGTCTGGGCCAAAGACTGACCTCTATCATCTTTGCTTCCACCATAAGTTTTATTCCATTCCAAGTTACCTGCTGCATCTAACTTTAAAAGCCAATAATCATTTACGGCAGTTGTCTTGCCTACTATATCACCATCCATACTATTGGAAAAGCCTAAAATGGCATAGCCACCATCAGTAGTTGCAATGATCGCTTGGGCAGTTTCCTCACCAGAACCACCAAAATTCTTAACCCATTCCACTTCCCCGAGAAATTCATTTTGCACTTCAGGCTCTAGCGTAATTCCTTTCTCGCCGTCGGTTGAACAGCCAAAAAAGCCAAGTGCCATGTATAGGATGAAGAACTTTCGCATTATTCTGACTTTTTAATGACAAAAAAACCAGAATTGATATCGCTCACAATAATCTTGCCACTCACGAAGTACGGGTAAACACTCCATACACCATCAAAACCAGCACTATCACTAGAAGGGAAGGTATCGAAAAAGCCTTCTTCGGAAATACTTTTATTCGCTATTTGTGAAATATCCAAAACTCGAACACCAGCCCGGTAATTGGCCAAAAAATATTGATCTTCTTTCACATAACCGTTGTGATCAATAGCTGTAGTTGTACCTGTATAGCTAGTATGTAATAGTGGATTATCCAAATCGGAAAGGTCAAAAACCAAGGTGCGGGAGTCGAAACCAAAGTTTACTTCATCCAATTCATCCCCTATAATTAAATAGCGTTGATCTTCGGTAAACCATCCTTGATGCGTATAGGCAAGATTGGAATATCCAAAAGTGGTAATTTCAATTGGATTGTCCTTCTCAGTTACATTAACAATAGCTACCTGGTTTTCATTCGCTCCAATAAATATCTCTTCTCCTGAATAATCTGAATCTGGCCCATTATAGGTAATTACTTGGGCATCATGCGTGTATGCATTTGCACTATGTCCACCTGCTGCGATAGGGTTTTGTGGGTCTTGAATATTTACGAAATGGGCACCACCATTAAAGGTGTCAGTCCCCACCGGATAAGCATAGCCCGTATCTTCATTGATTACCACATTATGTGCATTACCAAAACCAGTGTAGCGCTCGTCAGCATTGAAAATTTTCGGTGCATCGGTAACATTGCGCAATCGGGTTAAATCAAAAATCTGCATACCATGATCTTCGGCTTCGGAAACAATATAAGCGTGATTCTGATAAACTTTAATATCGCGCCAAGAACTTGAGCTGGTTGCGGAAGGCAACTTACCCAGATAGACAAAATTTTCGGTATCGGTAATATCTACAAATGCAGTGGCATTATCAAGCCCTATAAGGGCATATTCTTTATTCGTAGTGGGGTCTGTCCATCCCCAAATATCGTTTCCTGCAGTAGCCCCGAATTCGGAAAGCGAAATGCTACCCAGTAAATCGTAACCATTACAAGGGTAAATCCCAGCCATACCATTCTCACAAGGGGTAAAACCAGCCACAGGTTCAGCATCTAATTGATCATCATTATCGGAATTGTCATCGTCACTGGAACATCCTAAAAAAATAAGGGTAATGACATATAGTAGGTAGAACTTATTCTTAATCATAGCATTGATTTTAGTTCTTTTCTATCAAAGATAAGATTAATATAATATCCTTCTTATTTTTGCAGGATGCTAGAAGATAAAAATCAAGAAAAAACGGACTTGGAAGCCATGGGCGAATTTGGTCTTATTGAACATTTAACCCAACATTTCCCCATAAACCATAAATCAACCTTAAAAGGCATTGGTGATGATGCAGCGGTACTTGATTTTAAAGGGAAGCAGACTGTGGTTTCCACAGATCTTTTGATAGAAGGTGTACACTTTGACCTCAGCTATATGCCCCTAAAACATTTAGGGTACAAAGCTGTGATGGTAAACCTATCTGATATTTACGCCATGAATGCCAAGGCCACACAGATAACGGTTTCAATTGCGGTTTCAAACCGATTTCCACTGGAGGCATTGGAAGAACTCTATGCAGGGATTGCCACGGCAACCAAAAAGTACAATGTTGATTTAGTAGGTGGTGATACAACCTCCTCGACCACTGGGTTGATAATAAGCATTACCGCAATCGGTGAAGCAATCGGTGATGAAATTGTTTATCGAGATGGTGCTAAAGCAAATAATTTATTGGTAGTGACTGGTGATTTAGGTGGTGCTTATATGGGCTTACAGGTCTTGGAACGCGAAAAGGAAGTCTTTAAAGTAAACCCAAACAACCAACCCGATTTAGAGCCCTATTCTTATATTGTGGAACGGCAATTGAAGCCTGAGGCTAGAAAAGACATTCAGGAATTGTTGGTTAAATTGGATGTTCATCCAACTTCTATGATCGATATAAGTGACGGACTTTCCTCTGAGATTTTGCATTTATGCAAACAGAGCAAAGTAGGTTGTAATCTTTTTGAAGATAAAATTCCGTTAGACCCAACTGTGATTTCAGCATGTGAGGAATTTAAGATGGATGGTACTATAGTAGCTTTAAGTGGGGGTGAGGATTACGAACTTTTGTTCACTATAGACCAAAAAGAATTCCCGAAAATAAAGGGCAATCCTAACTTAACAGTCGTGGGGCACATGACTGCTGAGAACGAAGGCGCTCACTTAATTTCCAGGAATAACTCTAAAATTCCATTGACCGCTCAGGGTTGGAATTCATTTGCCAAAACATAATTAGGCCGCGTGATCCGCGGTGCTATGTCGTCTTTGATATATGTTTTCTAATGTATTATTTATATCCTGTCTTTTGGGGGTCAAAGTAGAAAGATTACCGGTAACATCCGTGGTCACTTCTTTACCACAGTGTATACATTGGTATTCTTTGATGTGTTGGGTAACTTTTTTGGAAACGGAGTAGTGGTGTCCAAAAATTTGGCATATTACTTTCTTCATGATGTAGGTTTTTAAGTCTGTATTTATTGGGATTTGGGGACCGAATAAATGTTAATAATTTGGGTTTGGGTTAATCAAAAAAGTGGTTCATGAAACACTTTATACTACAACGTGCTATTCCTGTTTTTTATTGGGGATGAGCAAAGATTTGATCCATAAATTCGTTGAATTGCATTGTATTCGACAACCGGTTAATTTTTTCCGATGAAATGCGTAATTGCCTTTTACTCTTTTTGCTTTATCTTACCAACGGAATTACCAATCATGAACAAGACCAAAGAAACCCTAGTAATTGCCTTTGCCCTTTTTTCACTTTTCTTCGGAGCTGGGAACTTAATATTACCACCACAGCTAGGATTTAAGTCTGGCGATTTCTGGTGGTTGGTAACCTTAGGGTTTTGTTTGTCTGCTGTTTTGATACCCATTTTGGGTATTTTGGCCCATGCCAAATTACAGGGTACCATTTTCGATTTTGGCAAAAAGGTATCGTCGACCTTTAGTTTGGTCTACTCCTTTATTATATATGCCATTTCCATAGCGCTACCATCCCCACGTACGGCATCTGTTACCCACGAAATTGCCATACAGCCTTTTTTTGATACTCCTTATATAGTAACAAGTATCATATATTTTGCTTTGGTGTATGTCTTTGTGATGAACCGTTCTAAAATATTGAATGTAATAGGAAAAGTATTAACGCCAGCGATTATCATCATTCTGTTGTTGATCATGGGTATTGCCACTTTCTCGTATACCTTTGATTTTGGCAGCACTGTTTTCACAAACCCTTTTACCGATGGAATTTTGGAAGGCTACCAGACTTTTGATGCCATTGGTGCCGTCGTGGTAGGTGGAGTCATCATCATTTCCATTAATCTTAAAAAGAAGGATGCTTCCTATGAAGAGAAAAAAAGTTTGATTCGCCGAGCGGGTTGGTTGGCGGGTTTGGGGTTGTTTCTTATCTATGCCGGACTCATCTTTACCGGTGCACTTATGCACAACGAATTTGATGCCGATATTTCACGAACAGCCCTACTTAATGGAATTAGTATTAAAACCTTGGGAAATACCGCCAATTTATTTTTAAGCATTTTGGTCAGTTTGGCCTGTTTTACAACGGCCGTTGGTATAGTTGCCGGCACCGCTGATTTTATGAAATATAAATTTGGTGAATCCCAGAAAGCATATACCATCGCAGCGATCATAGGCTGTATACTTGGTGTGGTCATGGGGCAATTTAATGTTCATTATATTATAGCAATTGCCATTCCTGCTCTAATGTTTATTTACCCGATTACCATAGTTTTAATCCTATTGAATGTATTATCTGAAAAATACGCCTCTCCTTTAGTTTTTAAGGCCGTCATTATTACCACTATTCTATTCAGTATTCCTGATTTTTTAGGGAGTATTGGTTTAGGAGATGCTATTTCTTCAATTAAGGAACTTATTCCTTTAAGTGCTTTTAGTATGGGGTGGGTGTTGCCAGCAGGAGTAGTTTTTGTGCTTGTCAATGTATTGGTCAATTTTAAAAAGGAATTATGAAAGATTACACGATTCTTGCATTACTCATCTTTGTAGTTAGCTGCACCTCCAAAACATCAGACATTAATGAAGAACAAGCGATAAAGGACACCCTCACTGCCATGTGGGATGCTATTGAAAAGGAGGATATAGAACGCTATGCCTCCTATGTCCATGAAGATTTTACCCAATTTGGTGAGACCGACCCGACCCTGAATATTGGAAAAAAAATAGAAGTTGATGGTGTTAGGGAATGGGTAAAAAATTCTGATGGCATTCATACTGAAATGATAGAACCAATAGTAACTATCAAAGAAAATGTCGCTTGGATTACTTACTATTGGTCTGATTTTGGAACCACTAACGATAATGCTTTTGCCTCTAAAGGCAAATCTACCCGGATTTTTGTAAAGGAAAATGGTAAGTGGTTATGTATTCATGGGCATTACACCCTTCTGCAATAAGAACTAGTCTTGAGTTAATATCGTATGGTAGGAATTGCTCTAATTCTATGTAAATTGTTTAATAAAAATAAGAAAAGGTCTTATTTTACTTATCAATCCTTAGAAAAGGAGATTCAACTCATTTTTATCCCGTTTTAGCCTTTGCTTATTTTAATACCTACACGCTTCGTATTATTAATTATTCTAAAAGCTTCCTTTATGTAAAAAATCATACTAACCAATAATTCCCGATCATAGATTACTGTCTACAGGTAGAATTTTTATTTTAATATTTCTGAATGCGACCTTACCACCATACTCCTGAAGACTTATGTGACCAGTTTTAGCTTTACCGAAACCAGGCCAATCAGCAAATCCGGATTTTGCAATCATTGCTTCCCACTCAGGCCCATGTACTGGAAAGCGTAAAACTTCTTGATCGTTGAATATTACATATCCGATATTTTCATTATGATCAATATGAATTAAGTAATGGTTCCATTCCCCAGCTGCTTTGCTCACGATAGCAGAGGGCGCCATTAAACCATACAATGATCCAGCACGATTTATATCACCACGTTCTTCTACATATTCCTTCCAATTATCATCCAAAATTTGAATTTCTGGCCCTGTTTGATAAGGATGTTTATATTCCTCGTTCTCAATAACACCCCAAAAAACACCAGAATTTCCGTGATGGCCAATCTTCCACTCTAATGAAAGTTCAAAATTCGAGAATTCATCATCTGTCACAAGATTGGAACTTCCACCTCCCTCACGTCGTTGAAAGTCATAGACCAATTCCCCATCTGCAACATACCATCCGTCGATAGTAGAATCTGCTCCATACGCGTGCCATCCTTCGAGGTTTTCCCCATTAAACAGTTCAATCCAACCGTCTTTTGATGGATTACATCCAACCAAAAGAAAACAAATACATAGCAAGCAAATTTTATAAACTTTCATAAAAAAGTATTTAATTACGTGATTAAGAATGATTTAGACATAGTTTACTTTTATGAACTATATCGTCCGTTATGTGAATCTAGTCTAATTCCTTGATCCTAATATTTCTAAAGGATACTTTCCCAGGATGATCTTGAAAACAAATATGTCCTTTTGAAAATTTTCCGAAGTCATACCACCTCGCATCCCCTAAATATTCATTCTCATCAGATTTGCTGAATTTACTGTCTTTGACCATGGCATCCCATTCGGGTCCTCGCAACGGAAATGAATTTATCAAAACATCATTAAGTAATACCTCTCCGTGATTGGCTTTGTAATCTATTTTGATGTGATATGAATTCCATTGGTCGGCCGGTTTGGCTGCATCCAGTTTTGTCGGGGCGGACAAATCATATAGAGCACCTACAAAATGCTTATTATCGGTATCTTCCAATATATTGTTCAATTCAATTTCTCCGCCAAGAACAGCATTTGGAGTTTTATAAACATCAGGGTCCAATACTTGAATTTCTGGCCCGGTTTGATATGGGTATTTGTACTTTTCATCTTCACTGACGCCCCACATAAAACCGCTGTTTGCTCCAGGAATTACCTTCCAGTCAAATTGTATTTCAAAATTCCCATATATTTTATCCGAGAGCAAGCTTGCATCCCCATCTCCCGATTCCATATCTGAAACGCCATTAAAAACTAAAGTGTTGTCTTCAACAATCCATCCTTTCTTTGATCCATCATCTTGAAAAATATGCCACCCCTCAAGGGAACCATCAGTAATCAGCGATTTCCATTCGGGATTAGAGTTATTACAAGCTGTCAGAATAGCGGCAATTAAAAAGAGAAGTATGTTATTTTTCATTCAGATGATTTTTTATGTTATGACTTCGCCATTAATTCCTCAATCTCCTCAATTTCAATAGGTATGTTCGCCATCAAATTAAAAGGTTCCTCTTTCTCTTGTATTACCACATCATCCTCTAAACGAATACCCATATTTTCTTTGGGAATGTAAATTCCGGGTTCCACGGTAAAGACCATATTCGCTTTCATAGGAGTTTTCAGTGCGCCATAATCATGGGTATTCAACCCTATATGGTGACTGGTGCCGTGCATAAAGTATTTTTTATAGGCCGGCCAATCCTTATCCTCATTTTGAACATCAGCTTTATCCAATAAACCCAATCCCAATAACTCTGACGTCATTATCTTACCTACTTCTTTATGATATTCTGCCCAAATGGTTCCTGGTACCAACATTTTAGTGGCTTCATTTTTAACGCGGAGTACCGCTTCGTAAACCGCTTTCTGGCGCTCTGTAAATTTGCCATTTACGGGAATTGTTCTCGTAAGGTCACTGGAGTAGTTGGCATATTCGGCAGCAACATCCATCAACAACATATCGCCATCCTTGCACCGTAAGTTATTTTCTATATAATGCAATACAATGGCATTACCTCCTGAAGCAATAATCGGGGTATACGCAAAACCCTTGGAACGGTTGCGAACAAACTCATGTAAAAGCTCTGCCTCAATTTCATGTTCCCACACGCCAGGTTTCACAAAGCCCAATAAGCGACGAAACCCTTTTTCGGTAATGTCACAGGCTTTTTGCATGAGGGCAATTTCCTCGCGTTCTTTTACTCCACGAATTTCCTGCATAATCGGGAAACTCTTAGCCGTTTGGTGTGCTGGGAATTTTTGTTTACAATCTTGTATAAAACGGTCTTCCCTCGTTTGGGTCGTAACTGCTTGCCTATAATGTTCGTTGGTATTAAAATAAATGGTGCTTGCCTCCGTCATTAAATCAAAAAAGACTTTGTCAAAATCTGTCAACCAATAAATAGTCGATATACCCGAAACTTCGGTTGCTTTTTCCTTGGTTAATTTTGGCCCTTCCCAAATCGCAATATGATCATTGGTTTCACGTACAAACAGAATCTCACGATGCTTTTCATCCATTGCATCGGGAAACAACAACAAAATGCTTTCCTCTTGATCGGCACCACTCAGATAAAAGATATCGCGATGCTGTTCAAAATTCAACGTAGCATCTGCGCTGATAGGATAAATATCGTTGGAATTGAAAACCGCTATACTAGATGGCTTCATTTTAGCCATAAATTTTTTACGGTTCTTGATAAAAAGTTGATTATTGATCTGTTCGTATTTCATAGGGAATGCATTTGGTTGATAAATTTAATAATTCCTGTAATGAAAGGCCCAATTTCCAAATTTAATTATCTTAGTAAGCGCAAATTATTTTTGAATTTCCCCGATTCATTCATCCCGCATCAATTACGTAAGATTTCTAGGATATTTCTTTATATAACCACTGTATGAAACCAACACTATTCACTTTTTGTCTCTTCTTTTTACTTTCTTTTTCAACCAAAGCCCAAACCAATACAGAGGTATTCAAAAACTTGAATTTTCGCTTTATTGGCCCTGAAGGTAATAGAACCATTGCTATAGCGGGGGTCCCAGGCAACTCCATGATCAATTATATTGGTGCTGCCTCCGGCGGATTATGGAAAACCGAGGATGGTGGAATCACTTGGAAATCGATATTCGATGACCAAGATGTTTCTTCAGTAGGTTCCCTCGCAATTACACCTTCGGATCCAAATATCGTTTGGGTAGGTACTGGGGAGACTTTTGTCATCAGACCTGCACATGCTATGGGCGACGGCATCTATAAATCTGAAGACGCAGGAAAGACCTGGAAGAATATGGGTCTTGAAAAAACTGGCCGAATTGGTCGTGTTATTGTGCACCCTACCAATACCGATATTGTTTATGCAGCCGCTTTGGGTCATACTTACGGCCCTCAGCAAGACCGTGGCGTTTACAAAACAATAGACGGCGGTAAGAGTTGGAAACGCATACTGTTTATTGATGAAAATACGGGCGCTGCTGATATAGCTTTAGATCCAACAAATCCTGACAGATTATTGGTTGGTATGTGGTCCATACATATCAATACATGGGGATTGAACAGTGGCGGGCCCGGAGGTGGAATCTACCGCTCTAAAGATGGCGGTGATTCTTGGGAAGCCCTCTCTAAAAAAGGCTTGCCGGGCGGTAAAGGCAACCCCGTAGGTAAAACAGGGGTAGCGATTTCGTATTCTAACCCCAATGTGGTTTATGCGTTGTTTGAAATTGATAGTCCGGCATTGTATAGATCCGAGGACTTTGGGGAAACTTGGACATTGCAAACCAGAAACCATGATATTAATGAACGCGCACCTTATTATACGCGCATGGCAGTTTCAACTGATAATCCGGATGAGGTATATTTTGCCAATGTAAAATTCAGCACTTCAAAAGATGGTGGTAAAACCATAAAAGGAGGATACAAAGCTGGTGGTGATAACCATGATATTTGGGTAGACCCAACCAATGCCGATCGTATTATGGTTGCTCATGACGGTGGAGCGAGTATAAGTTTGAATCATGGTAAGACATTTCAAAGAGTCGTACTCCCTATTGCCCAAATGTATCATGTTGCCGTCGATGACCAAATTCCCTATAACGTATATGGCAATAGACAAGACGGCTATTCCTATAGGGGACCCAGCAACAGTTTGCAAGGTTATATACCGATTGGTCTTTGGGAGGGTGTTGGCGGCTGTGAAAGTGGTTTTGCCCAACCAGACCCATTTGATAATGATATAGTTTGGTCTGGTTGTTACGATGGCGGTCTCGAAAGATACAATTCCAAAACAGGACATGCGCAGGATGTACGCGTATGGCCCGAAGCCGGTTATGGCTGGGCACCAGCCGATATGAAATATCGTTGGTATTGGAATTTTCCTTTAACTTTTTCTCCACATGTTAAACATCGGGTGTTTGTAGGCAGTCAATTTGTACACAAGAGTGATGACAACGGACAAAGTTGGCAGATAATTAGCCCAGACTTGACTTTGAACGATAAATCGCACCAACAAAGTTCTGGAGGTATTGCCACCGACAATCTAATGACTTTTGATGGTTCTACATTGATTACCATTAAGGAATCGAACATAGAACCTGGAGTAATTTGGGCCGGCAGTAATGACGGGCAAGTGAATGTAACAACAAATGGAGGTGATACTTGGACCAATGTTAGTGCCAATATTCCCAATCTGCCAAAATGGGGCACCATTTCGAATATTGAAACTTCGCGTTATAAAGAAGGTACCGCCTACATCAGCGTTGATATTCATCAAATGGGCGATTTTGACCCTTATATCTTTAAGACCAGTGATTATGGTCAAAGCTGGAAATTGATAAGTAACGCTATTCCAAAATCGGTACACAGTTTTGTACATGTGGTTAAAGAAGACTCTAAAAGGGAAGGTATGTTGTATGCTGGAGTTGATAATGGCATTTATATTAGCCATGATGATGGTGAACATTGGGTGCGTCTTCGAAACAAATTGCCTCCTGCCCCTGTCTATTGGTTGGAAATTCAAGAGCGCTTTGATGATTTGGTAGTTGGTACCTACGGAAGGGGATATTACATTTTGGATAATATTGCTCCGCTACGCGAATTTGATTTAGATGCCAAAGATAAAAAAGCACATCTGTTTAGTTTACGGCCGGCTTACCGCTTTCACAACAAACAAAGCATAAAGACTGATGGTCCCAGTAATAATTCAGGAAGAAATCCAGCCTATGGGGCAGATATTAATTATTACATAAAAGATAGTACGGATCAAAAAGTTGAAATCCAGATTTTGGGTACGAATGATGAAATCATCCGTACTTTAAAAGGTGAAAATGATAAAGGAGTTCATAGAACTATGTGGGATCTACGATATGAACCTACATACAAACCAAAATTGAAGTCTACCCCACCAGGAAGACCCTGGGTTCAACTTAATGGAGAAGGCTGGCGACCTTTGGTGACATGGGATTTAGACCTATGGCGTGGGCAATTTGGCCCACGGGCCGTACCCGCTACCTATAGGGTAAAATTGATTATTGGTGAGGAAGAATTTGTTAGGGAATTGGAAGTTTTAAAAGACCCCTCATCTGAAGGTTCATTGGAAAGTATAAAAGAACAAGTGGCTTTTTCCTTGGAATTGCGGGATGCTATGAACCTTGCTGTAACCATGATAAATGATATCGAAACTATAAGAGGTGAGCTGAATGAGGTTATTCCAAGCTTGAAGCGCAAAAGTGATATCCAACGAGCTACAGAACTAAGAACAATCGCACAGAATATAGCAGAATCGTTATATGATATTCATTTAACGGGAGCTCGGGAAGATGCATTTAGGGCGCCCATGAAATTATACGGCAGACTAAGTGCACTTGCGAGTGATATTGGGGGACATGGGATTGATTTTAAACCAACAGACCAACAGCGTGACGTTTATGCCATCTTTAATAAGCGTTTGGAAGATGTAAATGAAAAATTCAAGAAGTTTTTGAACATTGAAGTAGAGCGGCTAAATCGGCAACTGCAAAAAAGTGAATTTCAGATTCTACTGGATAAGGGCATTAAGAATTGATTATCCCATTTTAAAAGTCGAGGCATCAGTACAAGTTTTTGAACAAAAAAAGAGGCCATATTAATTAGCCCCTTCCTTCAATTTAAGTTGGTTAATTTGCTTTATTTGGCCATGGCCTTTTTAATAGTTCCAATAATCGCCATTAAAACTCCACCACCTACACCACCGCCGGCAATACTGCCTAAAATTCCTGCCATGTCCATTGCTCCAGCATCGGTACCAGCACTAAGACCTAACATTCCAAGCAGCTGGCCTCCGAGTCCACCTCCCAATATACCAACGATGGAATTTCCAAGAGTCCCTAGAGACATGTTTTTCAATAATTTACCAGCAACATTACCCCCAAGTGCTCCTGAAACCAGTTGAATAATTAACGGTAAATACTCTTCCATTATAAAATGATTTAGTTGTTTATAGTTTATAAATTTAACAATATATTACACATATGCTCATTTTAGTATCTATATTTTGTCTATTTAGAATTAAAAGGATCCATTTTATAACAATTTGAAAATTTGTGAAAATCTGGGTAAAACCTTGTGGTTTCCTAGCTGAAACCCTAATTTTAGTTGCAAATAAAATCCAATATAATGCGATTAAAATCCTTCATACTTATCCTAACAATTTGTCTTTCATTAATTGCACATTCCCAGGAAAAGTCGAATACTTCCAGCAAGAAAATAATGGCGCTTATCATTGACGGTCAAAATAACCATGACCAATGGCCCAAAATTACCTATATGCTCAAGAATTATATGGAGGAAACTGGCAGGTTCAAGGTCGATGTAAATCGAACAGCTTACACTTGGAAAGGGGAGGCTTATCTCTCTGATTTTTGGGTTAAAGGAGTGAATAACTCAGAAGCCAAGGATAAGCCACAGAGCGACCCAGACTATAACCCTAATTTTTCGAAATATGATGTGGTCATTTGTAATTTCGGATGGAACGCAGCCAATTGGCCTGCAAAAACAGAAAAGGAATTTGAAAAATACATTAATAAAGGCGGTGGACTGGTAGTTTTCCATGCTGCTGACAACTCTTTCCCTAAATGGCAGGCATATAACATAATGATTGGTTTGGGTGGTTGGGGTGATCGCAACGAAAAAGATGGCCCATATGTGTATTATAATGATAAAGACGAATTGGTTCGAGATACTAGCCCGGGTAATGGCGGCGCCCACGGACCACAGCATGAATATCAGATACAAATTAGAAGTGCCAATCACCCAATAACAAAAGGTATGCCTTTGAAATGGTTACATACCAAGGATGAATTGTATGAACAATTACGTGGTCCCGCTAAAAATATGGAGGTTTTGGCAACCACTTATGCTTCTAAAGAATTCAAGGGTTCTGAAAGACATGAACCTGCGCTGATGGTAATGAATTATGGTAAAGGGCGTATTTTTCATAACATTATGGGGCATGCTGACTATTCCGTGCAGTGCGTTGGGTTTATTACAACCATGCTTAGAGGGTCAGAATGGGCTGCGACGGGTAAAGTGACTTTCCCAATACCAGAGGATTTCCCTACAGCAGAAAAATCAAGTAGTCGTAATTTTAAACAAAAACAATAAATGCAACTAACACTCAGTATTCCTGCCCTGCTCTTTCCTGCAATTTCGTTGTCTATGTTAGCCTATAATGCCAGATACTTGGCCATTGCTGCTCTGATTCGACAATTGCACCAAAAGTTTCAAGAAACTGCTTCACTGGCAGTGGGGCTGCAAGTAAAACAATTGAGTAAACGGCTATCAATCATCAAGAATATGCAGGCCGTGGCTATTTTAAGTTTTTTGTTCAGCGTTATAACCATGTTCCTCATTTATATAGAACTCGATTTTTGGGCCAATCTGGTTTTTGGGATTAGTTTATTCGCCTTAATGATATCCTTGATTCTTTCCTTTATTGAAGTACAATTATCGACCAAAGCCTTGTCGATACAACTGGAGGATATTGCGCCCCAATCGCCGAATCATAAATAGCGTTTGCTTAGGTCTCCAAAAAATCATCATTTGCACCAAACCAACCACTTGGTCTGTATTGACTTTTTCATTTTTCAACCTCAATAGTGACTGAATGGATTTATGAACAAAAAATATCGGTCAATGGTTATAAATACATGGCAGTATCGATAAGGTACTTTCAGAACCAACCAATTAGTTTGTCTTTTAACAAAAGACCGAAATGAATTTCAATATAATTCTTGGGATTTAGAGGTAATTCTGATGTTACTGTAGCATACCTACATGAAAAAGAGCATCCCCTTGATTAACCACCGCTTGATTATTTATACTAAAGACAAAACCGTCAAAAGGCGCTTTTATTATTTTACTATGCCTTGCATAAGTATCAGTAATCAACCCCATTTCCTGACCTTTCCTTATTTCTCTTCCGTTGGTAATTTCAGGAATGAACATTCCAGCTGTAGGTGCTCGAAGCCATTTACGACTTCTTAACAGAACCGAATTCCTGCGTTCAACATACATAGGTTCTACCTTTGAAATCATTTTAAAATGTTTCAAGACATTCAAAATACCTTGCATGCCTTCTAAAATGGCGTAATCATCAAACCGCATACTCTCTCCGGCCTCAAAAACAATAGTGGGTTTGCCCATAAGAAAAGCTGCATTACGAAAAGAACCTTTTATCAATCTAGAGGAAAATGAAAACGGTGCATTAAAGACCTCGGCCAATTCCCTGCTATTTTCATCTTCTTTTGTAAATCGTATTTGAGCGAAATTATGCCTTTGGGCGCCCCCTGTATGCAGGTCTATGGCAAAATCCATTTGATGCATTATCTGCGTTACATAATGATATGCCATACGACTTGCCATTGAACCCGACTTTGTCCCAGGAAAACTGCGGTTTACATCTTTTCCATCAGGCACATCACGCGAAAAATGAATGAACCCGAAAATATTCAGGATAGGAACAGCAATTACCGCCCCTTTATTGATCTTGAAACGTTTTTGTTGCAACATACGACGTACAATCTCTATTCCGTTGATTTCATCACCGTGCAGACCTGCTTGAATCAAGATTGTTGGGCCCGGTTTTTTGGAATTGAACACATAAACAGGTATATCGATCAGTGTCCCTGTTGGAAGTCTGTCAATACTGATTTTAAGGAGTTTTTCTTCCCCTGGAGCAACAGCTTCACCCCCTATAACGATGTCTTTATTTTCTTTTTCTTGGAACATTTTTCTCTACAAACAATATTATTTCCTTTGCAATATTAACACCAGTAACTGCCTCGATGCCCTGCAGTCCCGGTGAGGCATTGACCTCAATAAGCAAAGGCCCCTTTTTAGATCGTATAATGTCTACACCTGCAACACCCAAACCCAAATGTTTAGTTGCGTTCAACGCGATATATTGCTCTTTAGCCGTGGGTTTTATCGCCTCGGTAAATCCACCCCGATGAACGTTGGAACGAAACTCATCAACAGCGCTCGTACGTTTCATACTGGCAATAACCTTATTGCCAACAACGAATATGCGAATGTCTTCCCCATTAGATTCCTCAATATATTTTTGGATTAGAATACTAGTGTCCATTTTGTAAAAAGTATCTATAATCGATTTGGCCGATTTTTTAGTTTCGGCCAAGATTACGCCTAATCCTTGGGTGCCTTCCTGTAATTTTATAATTACAGGTGGACCCCCTAAAAGTTCAATCTGTTCCTCGATATCATCCGGATTAATAGAAAACAAGGTTTCAGGAATAGGTATATGTTTGCGAGACAATATCTGAAGTGTCCGTACCTTATTTCTGGCTCTCGAAATACTCAAAGAACGCGCAGTACTAAAGACCCCGTTCATCTCGAACTGCTTTACAATGGCGGCGCCATGCTTGGTTACTTTTGCCCCAATTCTTGGTATAATGGCATCGAAGGCATCAGTTACATTCTCATTCTGATAATAAACCATTGGTTTTCCAGAACCCAGCTTTACCGAACATTTGGTGTGATCAATCAACTCTATATAATGCCCAAGATTTTCAGCTTCTTCTGCAATGCGTTTGGTAGAATACACATTCATGCTGACTGATAGAAGTCCAATATCCATTGAAATAGTTGGTTAGTTATAGAATTGGTATGTAATATCGGTTAAAAATTACAATTCTTCCAAAACTTGTTATTGGTTTTACCTTGATTCTTTAACAAAATGAAGTTATTTTGAATATTTGCCACCCAGATGAATAACAATTCCTTAAACTGGTTCTAAATACTGTATATTAGGGCCTCAAAGTTTGTTAATAATTTATCGGTGCAGTAAATTAGCAACCAAAATCAACTACCAATGAGCGGGTTCTTTAATTCTTCAATAGGTAGAAAGTATGCGATGGCTCTTTCTGCTTTTTTTCTTATAATTTTTTTGGTCATTCATTTAGCGGTAAACATTACTTCCCTTTTCAGTGAAAGTGTATTTAATGAAATGTCGCATTTCATGGGCACGAATCCGTTGATCCAATTTGCGATGCAGCCTGTGCTGATATTCGGGGTAATTTTCCATTTTATTATGGGCTTTGTTTTAGAACTGAAAAATAAAGGTTCTCGAAACGTTAAATATGCCAAAAACAATGGTTCGGCCAATTCCACTTGGATGAGCCGGAATATGATTTACAGTGGATTGGTAATTTTGGCATTTATAGTATTGCATTTTATAGATTTTTGGATTCCTGAGATCAATACAAAATATATTCAAGGTGATATGTCAGGCGTATTAGCTGGTGAAGATGGCTATCGTTATTTTGAGGAATTACAGCACAAATTTGTAGAGCCTTGGAGGGTCGGAGCTTATGTTGTTGCCTTTGTTTTGTTAGCGCTACACCTGCTTCACGGCTTTACCTCAGCATTCCAATCTATTGGAGCGACCGTAGGAAGACAAAAAACTATGAAAAATATTGGCAAGGCATATTCGATATTGATTCCATTAGGATTTATTGTCATTGCTCTTTTCCATCATTTTAACCATTAATACCATTTACTTATGTCTGTATTAGACTCCAAAGTACCAAAAGGGCCAATTAAGGACAAGTGGACCACCTATAAGGATAAGATAGATCTTGTCAACCCTGCTAACAAACGTTTGATTGATATCATTGTGGTTGGAACAGGATTAGCTGGTGGGTCTACAGCGGCAACTTTAGCTGAATTGGGCTACAATGTAAAGGCTTTTTGTTTTCAGGATTCACCGCGTAGAGCACACTCAATCGCAGCACAAGGAGGAATAAATGCAGCTAAGAATTATCAAGGTGATGGGGATTCTATTTACCGCTTATTCTATGATACCGTAAAAGGTGGAGATTATCGTTCTCGAGAAGCTAACGTATATCGTCTGGCAGAGGTGTCAGTAAATATTATTGACCAATGTGTTGCCCAAGGCGTTCCTTTTGCCCGCGATTATGGCGGTGTTTTGGATAATCGTTCTTTTGGCGGTGTATTAGTGTCGAGAACCTTTTATGCTAAAGGTCAAACCGGACAGCAATTATTATTGGGTGCATACTCTGCCATGAATCGTCAAATAGGACGTGGTAAGATCAAGATGCACAATCGCCATGAGATGTTGGATGTGGTAATAGTTGATGGTAAGGCGAGAGGGATTATTGCTCGAAACCTAGTTACCGGTGAGATTGAACGACATTCGGCCCATGCTGTAGTTTTAGGAACTGGTGGGTACGGAAATGCATTTTATTTGTCTACATATGCCATGGGAAGTAATGTGACAGCTGCTTGGAAAGCACATAAAAGAGGCGCTCTTTTTGCCAACCCATGTTTTACTCAAATTCATCCTACATGCATCCCGGTTTCAGGAGACCATCAATCCAAATTGACATTAATGTCAGAGTCATTGCGTAATGATGGGAGAATATGGGTTCCTGGCAAAATGGAAGATGCAAAAGCCATTCAAGAAGGTAAATTAAAACCAACTGAAATTGCGGAAGAAAATAGGGATTATTTCTTGGAACGCCGATATCCCGCATTCGGAAACCTTGTTCCTCGAGATGTGGCTTCAAGAGCTGCAAAAGAACGATGTGATGCCGGTTTTGGAGTAAACGCTACTGGTGAAGCCGTTTATTTGGATTTTGCCGCTGCAATTCAACGTTATGGTAAAGAACAAGCCCATGTAAAGGGATTAGATGAAAGTGATGCTGCTCTCGTAACTAAATTAGGAAAGGGCATGATAAAAAGTAAATATGGAAATTTATTCCAGATGTACGAAAAAATTATAGATCAAAATCCGTACGAAACACCAATGATGATCTATCCTGCAGTTCACTATACTATGGGTGGCATTTGGGTAGATTATAACCTAATGACAACTGTACCTGGTTTATACTGCATAGGAGAAGCCAACTTCTCTGATCATGGTGCTAATAGATTGGGAGCCTCCGCTTTAATGCAAGGACTGGCTGATGGCTATTTTGTTTTGCCTTATACTATTGGTGATTATTTATCTGATGATATCAGAACTGGAGCTATTCCAGTAGACTCACCTGAATTTGATAAGGCAGAAAATTATGTTAAGGATAAATTGGATAAATTGATTAATAACAAGGGGAAATATTCTGTTGATCACTTCCACAAACGACTAGGAAAGATCATGTGGAACAAATGCGGAATGTCTCGTAATGCCAAAGATCTCAAAGAGGCAATTAGTGAGATTGCAGCACTGAGAAAAGAATTCTGGCAAGATGTTAAAATACCTGGACGGGCTGATGAATATAATGAAGAATTGGCCAAAGCAGGACGTGTAGCCGATTTCTTGGAATTAGGTGAATTATTTGCTAAAGATGCCTTACAACGTGAAGAATCTTGTGGAGGACACTTTAGGGAAGAACATCAGACTGAAGAAGGCGAAGCTAAACGTAGGAAAGAATTCCAATATGTTTCCGCATGGGAATATAAAGGAGAGCCTAAAGATGCTGTTCTTCATAAAGAAGAGCTACAATATGATGATATAGAAGTTAAAGAAAGAAGTTATAAATAGGAAATCCATGAAATTAACCTTAAAAATATGGCGTCAAAAAGATGCTAAAGATAAAGGCAAGATTGTAAATTATCAACTTGATGATGTGTCTCCCGATATGTCTTTTCTTGAAATGCTGGATGTATTAAATCAGGATTTGATTGATAAGGATGAGGAACCAATTGCCTTTGATCACGATTGCAGAGAGGGAATTTGCGGTATGTGTTCCATGTTTATTAATGGTCGAGCTCATGGCCCTGATAGGGAAATAACTGTTTGTCAGTTACATATGCGCAGTTTTAAAGATGGAGATACGATTTATATTGAACCTTGGCGGGCCAAAGCATTTCCTGTAATTAAAGATTTAATTGTAGATAGAACCGCTTTTGACAGAATTCAACAGGCCGGTGGGTTTATTTCTGTTAATACTTCTGGGAACACTCAAGATGCAAACAATATATTAATTGCTAAGGATGCTGCAGATACAGCTATGGATGCTGCTACCTGTATTGGCTGTGGGGCCTGTGTAGCATCGTGTAAAAATTCCTCTGCTATGTTATTCGTTGGGGCTAAAGTTTCACAATTCGCATTATTGCCTCAAGGGAAGGTGGAAGCTGTTGATCGTGTTAAAAATATGGTAGCGCAAATGGATCTGGAAGGTTTTGGAAACTGCACCAATACCGGGGCCTGTGAGGTTGAATGTCCAAAAGGGATTTCTCTAGAGAATATTGCTCGAATGAACCGTGAACTGGTCAAAGCAAATCTTATTAAGTTCTAACAAATTTATCTCGAAATATAAATTTAAAAATCCTATCCAATTTCGGATGGGATTTTTTTATCTTTATTTATGCCCAAAACCTATTCAGAGAATATAATAAAAGTTCCACGATTCAATGAAGAATCTGGCTTCTATACGACTCCAGAGCGATCAAAAATCATGGGTAAGATCCGAGGTAAAGATACCAAACCCGAATTGGCATTTCGTAAAGCACTTTGGGCGACTGGTTACCGTTATAGGATTGATTCCAAAAAATTAATAGGAAGACCAGACGTAGTTTTGAACAAGTACAAAACCATTGTATTTATTGATGGTGAGTTCTGGCATGGGCAAAATTGGGAAGAACGAAAGCAAAAAATAAAAAGTAATAGAGAATTCTGGATTGCCAAAATTGAACGAAACAAACAGCGAGATGAGGAAGTAAATGCTGAATTAGACCGACTTGGTTATACAGTATTCCGCTTTTGGGAAAACCAGATAAAAAAGGAATTGGATGCATGTTTACATAAAGTAATTTGCCACTTAGAGCTACAATCCAACAAAAACTAGTTGGTTTTAGTATTTTTATGGAGTTAGAAAATTCATATGCCCAACTATCCATATAAAATCAACTCCAAATTACCCAATGTAAAGACCACAATTTTTACGACCGTGGGGAGAATGGCGAAGAAATACAATGCCATTAACCTATCGCAAGGGTTTCCCAATTTTGAACCAGACCAACACTTATTGGATTTAGTTTCTAAAGCGTTGAATGAAGGTCATAATCAATATGCACACATGGCTGGTTTACCTGAACTAAGGGAAATCATTGCAAACAAAATTGCCGTTTTGCATAATAGGCGTTATAATCCTGAAAGTGAAATAACCATTACCATTGGGGCGTCCCAAGCCATATTTACTGCTGTCACGGCATTTATCGGTAAAGGTGATGAGGTCATCATATTTAAACCAGCTTATGACTGTTATGAGCCCGCCATCGAAGTAAATGGTGGCATCCCGGTTTTTGTACAACTAAATGATGGGGATTATAAAATCAATTGGAAAGTTTTCCGTAGTAAAATGACTCCAAAGACCAGAATGGTTATTATAAATACGCCCCATAATCCCAGTGGCACCATTCTTTCCAAGGAAGATATGCTTGAGCTTCAAAAAAGCCTAATTGGCACAAACATTATCGTAATCAGTGATGAGGTCTATGAGCATATCATTTTTGATGGGAACGAGCATCAAAGCGCATCTCGTTTTGATGATTTGGCCTCTCGAAGTTTTATTTGCGCTTCTTTTGGTAAAACATTCCATGTTACCGGATGGAAAGTTGGTTACTGTGCGGCACCTCAAGAGCTGATGCACGAATTTAGAAAGACCCATCAGTTCAATGTATTCTGTGTGGATCATCCTGTACAACATGCTTTGGCAGCTTATCTTCAAGAACCAGCGCATTATTTGGCATTGAACGGATTCTACCAAGAAAAGAGGGATTTCTTTCTCAATGCATTGAAAGATTCGCGTTTTACCATAATTCCTTCTCAAGGAACTTATTTTCAATTGCTGGGGTATTCAGACATAACCA
>CAZYQR010000008.1:0-23877 GCA_964649755.1 uncultured Maribacter sp.
GCTCATTGCTCATTGTTCATTGTTCATTGCTCATTGTTCATTGTTCATTGCTCACTGTTCATTGTTCATTGTTCATTGTTCATTGTTCATTGTTCACTTTTTAATTCTCCCTTCATTCTGCTTCACAAAAGCATCCCAGCCAGAATAATTCTTACCAACCTCAATCCTACCTTCATTATAAAAATGACAAACAGCGGCTGCCAAACCATCGGTGCTATCCAAATTTTTTGGAAGTGATTTCAATCCTAAGGTGCTTTGCAACATTTTTGCGACTTGCTCTTTACTCGCATTTCCATTACCCGTAATCGACATTTTAATTTTTTTTGGAAGGTATTCAGTTATTGGTATCTGTCTTGAAAGTCCAGCTGCCATAGCTACTCCCTGGGCTCGACCCAATTTTAACATGGACTGAACGTTCTTGCCAAAGAACGGAGCCTCAATGGCAATTTCATCCGGATGATAAGTGTCGATCAATTCAATCGTCCGTTCAAAAATGAGCTTTAGCTTGGTATAAGGGTCTTTATATTTTTGAAGCAGCAATTCATTCATTTGTATGAATTTCATTTGCTTATTCACCACCTTTATAATGCCGAATCCCATGATGGTAGTTCCAGGGTCTATACCTAATATGATTTTTTCGTTGGGCAAATCTTATTTAGTTTGAATTAAGTACTATAGGTATTCTAAACTTAGCATTCACTGGAATGCCTCGTTTTAACGCTGGGGCCAATGGCGGCAAATTTCTTAAACTTTGTGAAATAATACCATTGAATTCAGGCATTAAGGTATCAATTGCTTTATCTTTTTCAATGTGAATGACTTTTATTTTACCTTCTTGATCAATTAAAAAGTCAACAAAAACTGTATTTTTAACTTCAGGGCCTATAACAAATTCGAATTCCTGTAAAGTGGCTGAAAAGTGGGTTAATAATTCCGATTCAAAACATTCCCTTTGGCTTGTTTTTGAAGTCGACTCGTCGCAATTCTCGAACAAGGGATAGTTGTCAACATCATTCCAATCAATGGCTAATATTTCTTGATTCACCAATTTTTGGGTCTTTTTTTCCTTGGATACGAACAAATCACAGGAAAAACAGCTATATAAAACCAGTATTGCTAAAAACTTACGCATGAACCCTGTTTCTAAGGCTGAAATTACGATTTTTTAGGGATTCCAGATTCATAGGAAATGAGTATTAATTAAATAAAAGCATGTAACAATTACATCTTATCTTCGTCAAACCATAAATTGCTCCTTAAAGGGAATTTAAAAAAGGCTTATGGATATTGTCTTGCTCATTTTCGGGTTTATTTTTATGCTTGTGGGCATATTAGGCAGCTTTTTGCCCGTATTACCCGGACCAACTATTAGTTGGATTGGACTTTTACTATTATACCTAACCAAAGTGGTACCCGATGACTGGTTGTTTTTGGGGATTACATTAGTTATCGCCTTGACTGTTTTTGCTTTGGATTATATCATACCTGCAGTTGGAACAAAGAAATTTGGTGGAACCAAAGCCGGAATGCTTGGCACAATGATCGGATTATTGGTCGCCTTATTTTTCCCCATACTAGGACCCTTTGGAATCATTATCTGGCCATTTGTTGGCGCTTTGGTCGGTGAACTCCTAAACAAGGCCGATAAAAAAACGGCCACTAAGGCCGCTTTTGGCTCTTTTATTGGGTTCTTAACTGGCACTTTTCTAAAGTTCATGGTCACTATCGTATATCTCGGACTATTTATAATGACTGCTTGGGAATACAAAGGAGATTTATTTCCTTTTTTTAACTAAACCTTCGACTCTGCCTGCTTGAAAGGCAGGTGCGCTAAGAGTAACATCCATGGGGAAAATTTTTCTTTTTATTTTTTCAATAGCAAATCAATACAATGCTGCAAAGCGGGATTTCGGTTATCCGATTTCCAAATCACAGATAGCACAGCCCTTTGCGAAATTTTCTTGAGTTCTATGAATTTAACATCCATTTGAAAACCATGTTGCAGGGATGTTGGTACAATGGCTATCCCCAAATTATTCTCGACCAATTTAAAAATGGTTTGCGCATGTACTGATTTGTGTGAGATTTTTGGGGTAAAGCCTTTATCCTCACAAATACTCATCACGGTATCGTAATACAAGGGACTATAATCCTGGGAGAAAAGAATAAAACTTTCTTCGGCAAGCTGATGTACACTCTCGAATGAGGTTGAATTTAATTTGTGGTCTTTGGGCAATACGACAGAAAAGGTATCTTCGAAAACGGGTTGTAGTTCAATGCCATTAGGTACGCGGGCCAATCGTACAAAACCAACGTCGAGTTTATCGCTCAACACCGCATTTACCTGCGCTTTGTTAGAAAGCTCCTCCAAATTCGCCTTTATTCCAGCATATTTGTTCTTAAGTTTAATCAGTAGATCCGGTATTACATTTTGTATGGCTGAACCTAAAAATCCAATACGGATTTCGCCTAAATTCCCTTCACCGATGGACTTCAATTGTTTCCTCGTCACTTCTAAATGATTCAGTATAAATTCCAACTCCGATTTTAAGTAATCCCCAGCAGGGGTCAATGAGACTTTTCTCTTGTTTCGTACGAATAAACTGGTCCCTAAAATTTCTTCCATTTGCTTTATCTGCCTACTCAATCCAGGTTGGGAAATAAACAGCTTTTCAGCCGCTTTTCTAAAATGCAATTCTTCGGCCACCGCTAAAAAATAATTGAAATGTCGTAGTTCTAATTGATAACCCATGGTTATTGATTAATGATAAAATTGGTATTGGCAATTATCAAACTTAATCAATATTTTTATAGTTAAAAAACAGACCAAATGGTTCCAGCACCAAATACATTCAATTTTGGAGAAGATTTGTTAACAGCTAGTACAGCTCTTGCGATTGCAAAAGGTGTAACAAAAATAAATTTGTCAAAAGAGGCGCGCAGTAAAATAAATGATAGCTGGGAAATCGTCAGAAAGATTGTTGAAAAAGGGCATCCTGTTTATGGGATAAATACAGGTTTCGGTCCACTCTGTACAACCAAAATATCGAAAGAAGAAACACAAATTCTACAAACCAATATATTAAAAAGTCATAGTGTCGGCGTTGGCAAACCTATTGATAAAGAAATTGCCAAATTGATGCTTCTTCTGAAAGTGCATTCCCTCGCAAAAGGATTTTCCGGTATTTCTGAATCGACCTTAGATCGTATAATATGGCATATTGAGAATGATGCAATACCTATAGTTCCTTCGCAAGGTTCAGTAGGTGCTTCCGGAGATTTGGCGCCCTTATCGCATTTATTTCTTCCTCTTATCGGCTTAGGCAAAGTGGAATATCAAGGAGAAACGATTGAAACCTCAACACTTTTCAAAAAAGCAGGTCTTAAGGCCATTGAACTAGGTCCCAAGGAAGGTCTTGCGCTTATCAACGGAACCCAGTTTATTGCTGCCCATGCTATCAAGGTCGTTGAAAAACTACATAACTGTCTTTCACAAGCAGATATTATCGGCGCTATGATGATTGAAGGTCTACAAGGGTCCATAAAACCATTTTATAATGAACTGCATGCATTGAGACCCTTTAAGGGTAATGTACATGTTGCCAAAAGAGTGAAACGATTGTTGAAAGGTTCGCAAATCATGGAAGATCATGTCGATTGTGAACGTGTTCAGGACCCCTATTCGCTGCGATGCATTCCACAAGTACACGGAGCATCTCGCAATGCCTGGCTACATTTGAAAGAATTGTTGGAAGTTGAATTGAATTCAGTAACGGACAATCCCATAATCATTGATGAAGAACTTACTATTAGTGGCGGAAGTTTTCATGGCCAGCCATTAGCTATGGCGTTAGACTATGCTTGTTTAGCTGCATCAGAAGTAGGTAACATATCTGATCGTAGGATCTATTTGGCGCTTGAAGGCAATAGTCCGGGAGTACCCAAACTCTTGATGGAAGATACCGGAATCAATTCGGGCTATATGATATTACAGTATACAACAGCTGCTTTGGCAAGTGAGAATAAGGGGTTGTGTTTTCCCTCCAGTGCGGATAGTATTCCTACCTCCTTAGGTCAGGAAGACCATGTGAGCATGGGTTCAATTAGCGGTCGAAAAGCCTTGCAGGTAATTGAGAATGTGGAAAAAATATTGGCGATTGAATTATTGACTGCTGCCCAAGCTTTTGAATTTCGGAAACCTATGAAATCAGGTATCTTATTGGACAAGGTCCATAAAGAAGTTCGCAAAAGAGTTTCGTTTGCTAAAAAAGACCGGGTTTTTGCCGATGATATCGAAATTGGAATCACAATGATAAAGGACCAAACCATTATCAAGGTTATTGATAAAACCAAGAAGGAAAAAAAGATTTCCTTCAAGACTCCCTTTTCCAATGAATTTGAAGTATTTTAATGAAAACATTTAAATGAAACTTATAGGTCCATTTAAACAAATTATTCCCATGAGGGGGCTTTCCCTAAAGGGTGCTATTTCCGATAATCAATTGGAAATAATTAAAGATGGTGGAATTCTCATCGAGGGGGAAAAAATACATGCTATTGGCGAATTCGCTAAAATGATTGTGGATGCAAAATCGAATGATGTTGAAACTCATCAACTTTCAGGCGACCATACTTGTCTTCCAGGATTTGTAGATGCGCATACCCATATTTGTTTCGGGGGTTCAAGGGCCATTGATTATGCCATGCGCAATGCTGGCAAAACCTATCTGGAAATATCCAAAGCTGGAGGTGGGATTTGGGATACGGTAACACAAACGAGAAAAGCTAAAAAAGAAGAATTGGTCAAAGGCATTGTCAAAAGGGCTAAAAGACATCTTGCCAATGGCGTAACGACCATTGAAGTAAAAAGTGGTTACGGACTTTCCGTATCAGAAGAACTTAAAATGCTTTATGCCATTAAGGAAGCTGACGGAACACTTGCAACCGATTTGGTAGCTACTTGCCTGGCAGCACATATGTTTCCGAAAGATTATAAAGGAAATCCTGAGGAATATTTGGAAGAAATAGCGACTCGTCTTCTTCCTATTTTAAAAGAAGAAAACCTCGCCAATCGTATAGATGCCTTTATTGAAGAAGGGGCTTTTACTCCTGAAGTCATAGAGCCATATTTCAACAAGGCAAAAGCATTAGGTTTCGAAATAACTGTTCATGCTGATCAGTTTTCTACTGGCGGTAGTGAAGTAGCGGTAAAGCACAATGCCATTAGTGCCGACCATTTAGAGGCAAGTACTGAAAGGGAAATTTTACTCTTGGCAAAGAGTAATGTGATATCAGTAGCCTTACCGGGAGCATCCTTAGGCTTGGGCTGTGCCTTTACTCCAGCTCGTAAAATACTTGATGCTGGCGGGGCATTGGCCATAGCCAGCGACCATAATCCAGGTTCTGCACCAATGGGTGATCTGCTGACCCAAGCGGCTATTTTGGGAACTTTCCAAAAATTGAGCAACGCGGAAGTGCTTGCGGGAATTACTTTCCGTGCAGCGGCGGCACTTAAATTGTCTGATAGAGGACAATTGGATGAGGGATTCTTGGCCGACCTTAGCATTTTCCATACAAATGACTACAAAGAGATATTATATAATCAGGGGAATTTTAAACCTTGTATGGTTTGGAAAAAAGGGGAACTGGTTTATGACAAACATAAGCACTGAATAAAGATGCAAACAAATAGTGTACAAATAGATTTCAAATCTCAGATACTTCAAGGTATTCCAAATGAGATGCCGCAAAAAAAAGAGCGGTCTCTATCGCTTAGCCACGCCCCCAAGCGAAAGGAAATCCTTTCCATGGAAGAGAAAAAGCTGGCCATTCGCAATGCACTTCGCTATTTTCCCAAAACTTGGCATTCAGAATTATCCAAGGAATTTGCACAGGAGTTAAATGATCATGGTAGAATATATATGTATAGATTCAAACCAGATTATGATATTTATGCTCGGCCCATTGATGCTTATCCTGCCAAAACATCACAAGCCGCAAGTATTATACTCATGATCCAGAACAATCTGGATCCTGCTGTTGCACAGCATCCTGAAGAATTGATAACCTATGGAGGCAATGGAGCCGTTTTCCAAAATTGGGCACAATATCTTTTGACTTTAAAGTATTTGGCCACAATGACTGATGAACAGACCCTACACATATATTCAGGTCACCCTATGGGACTATTCCCTTCATCCAAGGAAGCACCTAGAGTTGTCGTTACCAACGGAATGATGATCCCTAATTACTCCAAACCAGACGATTGGGAAAAATACAACGCTTTGGGGGTTACACAATACGGGCAAATGACTGCTGGCTCATACATGTATATTGGCCCACAAGGCATTGTTCATGGTACGGCGATTACAGTAATGAATGCCTTTCGGAAGGTTTTGAAGAAAGATGAATCCTCGAATGGAAAAATATTTTTGACCGCTGGATTGGGAGGAATGAGTGGGGCTCAACCAAAGGCAGGGAATATAGCAGGTTGTATCACTATATGTGCCGAAGTAAACCCAACTGCAGCACATAAAAGACACGCTCAAGGTTGGGTTGATGAATTGATTATTGATATCAATGAACTCGTCTCTAGGGCGCAAAAGGCTATTACAAATAATGAAGTGGTGTCGTTGGCATTTGTTGGTAATGTGGTTGATGTCTGGGAGAAATTTAATGAGGAAGGTTTATTTATACATTTAGGCTCAGACCAAACATCACTTCACAATCCTTGGGCAGGTGGTTATTATCCTGTCGGATTGAGTTTTGAAGAAGCAAATGATATGATGAGTGGTGATCCAGAAGCCTTTAAAGAAAAAGTACAGGAATCATTACGAAGACAGGTTATAGCAATTAATAAACATACGGCTAAAGGTACTTACTTCTTCGATTACGGAAATGCCTTCTTGTTAGAAGCTTCTAGAGCAGGAGCTGATGTGATGGCTGAAAATAATATCGATTTTAGATATCCCTCCTATGTACAGGATATTTTGGGACCCATGTGTTTTGATTATGGTTTTGGCCCCTTTCGTTGGGTTTGTACATCAGGAAAGCCCGAGGATTTACAAAAGACAGATGCCATCGCCTTGAATGTCATGGAAAAAATCAAAACTGTTGCCCCTATAGAAATCCAGCAACAAATGCAGGATAATATTACATGGATAAGGGAGGCAGACCAAAATAAATTGGTTGTAGGTTCGCAGGCGCGTATTCTATATGCTGATGCGGAAGGCCGTGCTAAAATCGCCGAAGCCTTTAATCAGGCAATTCAGTCTGGCGAAATCTCCGCACCTGTAGTTTTAGGTCGCGACCATCATGATGTAAGCGGAACCGACTCTCCTTTTCGAGAGACCAGCAATATTTATGACGGCAGTAAATTCACAGCTGACATGGCCATACATAATGTGATTGGTGACAGTTTTCGAGGTGCCACCTGGGTCTCTATTCACAATGGTGGTGGCGTAGGTTGGGGCGAAGTCACTAATGGTGGATTCGGTATGGTTCTCGACGGCTCGGAAGATGCAACAAGGCGACTTAAAAGCATGTTGTTTTATGATGTAAACAACGGGATTTCGCGTAGAAGCTGGGCAAGGAACGAGGAAGCGCTGTTCGCCATTAAACGGGAAATGGCACGCACTCCGGAATTGAAGGTCACGCTACCAAATTTGGTTGAAGATGAATTGTTAAATAACTTATTTGATTGATTATGGTTGTTATTAAAAAACCAAATGCCGAAAACTGGATAGGTCGAAAATCAGACCAGCAACTTTATCTTCATGAAAAGGTCGAATTTGATCCTATAGAAACCATTACTGAAAACACGATTGCATTATTAGGTTATGCCTGTGATGAAGGCGTAAAACGAAATCAAGGAAGAATAGGTGCCATAGCCGGGCCAGATACCATTAGAACCCAACTTGGGAAAATGCCCAACCACTTGGATGATGAAGTGAAATTTGTGGATTATGGCAATATTGAATGCGAGGATGTTGATATGGAAGCTGCACAAAGTATGTTGAAACAAAAGGTTTCACAACTTTTGACGCAAAATGTTTTTCCAATAATAATAGGGGGCGGACATGATATCGCTTACGGTCATTACAATGGTATTAGTAAATATATTGGCACGAACGAAACTATCGGAATAATAAATTTTGATGCCCATTTTGATTTGCGATCCAACGAAAATGGCAATAATTCAGGTACACCCTTTTATCAAATTGCACAGGATTGTCAAGAAAATGGCAGCACTTTCAATTACTTCTGTTTTGGCATTCGTAAAGATGCCAATGATAAAACATTGTTTCAGAATGCTCACGATTTGGGTGTGGATTATATAGAAAATAAAGAATTTTCAATAGAATCTGCCAAATCTATCGTTAGGAAACTCCTTGACTTTATTCAGAAAGTCGACCATATTTATGTTACCATTGATTTGGACGGATTCTCATCAGCTTATGCTCCAGGTGTTAGTGCCCCTTCACCAATGGGTTTTTCGCCGAAAATTGTATTGGAAACACTTGAAATCATTATAAAATCCAATAAATTGATAAGTATGGATATCGCTGAAATGAATCCAAAATATGATGTTGATGGTCACACAGCTAAGTTAGCCGCTTCGCTGATTCATCATGTAATGCACGGTATATAGCCTCATTTCCTACTCCAACCAAGATTGGTAATATTTGCCATCATCAATATCCAAAGCAGTCTGTGTAAGTTGTAATGGTTTAAAAGTATCAACCATTACCGCCAGTTCCTCCGTTTTGGATTTACCAATACTCGCTTCATAGGTGCCTGGATGTGGCCCATGGGGAATACCTGCAGGGTGTAATGAAATATACCCCTTGTCAATATTGGTGCGGCTCATAAAGTCACCATCTACATAATATAAAACCTCATCAGAGTCTATATTTGAATGGTTGTATGGCGCCGGAATAGCTTCTGGATGGTAATCGTACATACGAGGTACAAATGAACAAACTACAAAGGTATTTGTCTCAAAAGTCTGGTGAACCGGTGGCGGTTGATGCACTCGCCCTGTAATGGGTTCAAAATTGTGTATTGAAAATCCGTATGGGAAGTTATAGCCGTCCCAACCCACAACATCAAAAGGATGCGAAGCATAAACCAAATGATGTAATTGTCCTTGTTTCTTGACCTTTATAACGAACTCCCCCTTTTCATCATAGGTTTGCAAATTCTTAGGCAATTTAAAATCGCGCTCACAAAAAGGTGAATGCTCCAAATGTTGCCCAAACCAATTGCGATATCTTTTTGGGGTATAGATGGGACTATAAGATTCGGTTACCAATAGACGATTATCCTCAGTATCAAATTCAATTTGATAAATCATTCCACGAGGAATCAAAAGATAATCCCCATATTCAAAAGGAATCTCTCCTAGAAGCGTTTTTAACGTACCAGTACCTCTATGAATGAACAACAACTCATCGGCATCGGCATTTTTATAAAAGTATTCGGTCATAGATTTTTTTGGTGCTGCCAAGGCCACATTCACATCTGAATTGAAAAGTACTATTTTTCGACTTTCGAGAAAATCATTCTCTGGCTGTACTTGGAATCCTTTTAATAATCTCGATTTTATATTATAGGCTACCGAAGCCTTGGGTGACACGTCCCTGGTTTCTCCTACCGCTTTGACCATAGTCGGCCTGTGTACATGGTACATTAAAGAAGACATGCCATCAAAACCAATCGTTCCGAACAATTGTTCATAGTACAAGGAACCATCAGGCTTTTTAAAAACAGTATGTCTCTTTTGAGGTATTTTACCCAATTTATGATATAACGGCATAATTGTATTATTAAATTATCTTCAATAAAAATACGATAAACCATTACCTCAATAAAACTTATTCAGGTATAAAAGGCTGTTAATGACAATATCGTAAATATCCATCTTTAAAGGATAAGGCAAAAAAAAAGCCTCCCATTATTGGAAAGCCTTTCATTGATTCATGTCTTAAAGACATTTTCACAATAGCTTCAATCGAAATTGAAGCTCAACACAACACCACAAATATACGAAGGATTTTTATATCGAGTATCTAATTGCCCACTATTTGACAATCTATTCCTTAGACTTATATGGGCGAACAATCAAACGGGCAGCCTTATCAAAATTTATATAGTTATAAGCCCAGTTAAAAAAAACAATGACCCTATTTCGGAAACCGACCAAAGCCATTAGATGAACAAACATCCAGATAAACCATGCAAAAAACCCACCAAATTTTGCGCTCTTTAGATCTACCACTGCTTTGTTACGACCCACCGTAGCCATAGTACCTTTATCATTGTATTTAAAAGCCTTCATCTGTTTTCCGCTAAGCAGATTTTTTAGATTTTTTGCTAAATGCACGCCCTGTTGAATTGCTGGCTGGGCAACTTGTGGGTGCCCTTTTGGGTATTCTGTGGTCTGCATATAAGCAATATCGCCTATAGCGAAGATGTTCTTATAACCATCCACTTGGTTAAAACCATTGACCTTAAACCGATTAAGTCGCTCTACCAACTTATCGTTTGCAAAGCCATTTATAGCAGCACCAGTAACACCAGCCGTCCAAATAAAGTTTTTGGTTCTCATGGTTTCTTCGCTTTTTAGGACCACCGTGTCCCCATCATAATCTTGGACAATAGTGTTTAAATGTATGATCACCCCTAATTTATTTAAAAACTGTATTGCTTTTTTTGATGCTTTTTCACTCATAGGTGGTAATACGCGCGAAGCTCCTTCAAACAAATGAATCTGCATTTCAGCTACATTTAGATGCCTATAATCTTTTGGAAAAACATGGTTTTTAAGTTCCGCAAATGCCCCGGCCAATTCTACCCCTGTTGGTCCAGCGCCAATAATGCAAAAATTCAAAAGTGCACGGCGCTCTTCCATGTTCTCACAATCATCGGCTTTTTCAAAATTCTGTAGCATTAAACTGCGAATATTCAATGCCTGGGGAACATTCTTCATAGGCATTGCATTCTTCTCTATCGTTTTATTACCAAAAAAATTAGTTCTTGTACCTGTGGCCATGACCAAATAGTCAAATGACAGACTACCTATTGAAGTTGATAAAATTTGTTGTTCAGGGTCAATTTGTTCTACCGTTGCCCATCTAAAGTGGAAATTATCCAGATTTTTCAGGACTTTCCGCAAAGGATAAGCAATTGAATCGGGTTCTAATCCGCTAGTAGAAACTTGATACAATAGTGGCTGAAAAGTGTGATAATTGTGCTTGTCGATCAACACTAATTGCATATCAAGATTTTTAAGTTTTTTCGCAAGAGAAATGCCTGCAAAACCACCGCCAATAATAACAATCCTTTTTTTATCCGAATGGGGTATGTTCATGTACTGTTTCTGTAAAAATAATCAATCTTAATCGGTAAAAGCCCACATTTAAACAGCTATGGCATTATTGTGTTCTAAAGCTCAAAAACACATAAATAGGGTAAGCAGTTCATCGGATTCACATATACCGAAAAATCCTACAATTGGTCGTAAAATATTATACTTACTTCATAGCTACCTTTATAATTAACATTTTCATTTAATTCACTACATATATGCGATATAAAGCACTCATATTATTAATAAATATAGTTTTGTTCCTTTCCTGCATGAAAGACGAAACTATAGAGCTTGGTGTATCGAGTATTGAAGAACCAATCATTGCTAACACTCCACCGCTTCCTGAATAAAAGCAAGAAGTAGTAACCGAAACCGATTTGGGGCAAGCTATAAATTGGATAGTAAAAATGCAATCGGCCAACGGACTACTGGAAAGTTCAGAAAATACCGATTTCGTTTCTCTTTATGATAATGCACTGGCTGCGCTTGTTTTTATGGAATTGAATGAAATGGATAAGGCCGAAAAGATATTCGATTATTTTAATGGGCAGGTAAACACTGAACTTTTAAATGCAGATGGAGGTTTTTACCAGTTTAGAGATAGTAATGGTGAAAACGGAAGCCGAACTTGGATGGGGGATAATGCTTGGCTATTAATTGCTTTAAACAAGTATCATTCAGTTACTGGAAATGAGAAATATCTAATTATGGCGGAAGGAATTGAACAATGGCTGCGAGGGCTACAAGATACTGACGTTGGTTTATGGGGTGGTCTCAATGAAAACGGCTCCGTAATTCCTAAAATAACTGAAGGAATGATCACTGCCTTTAATGCGGTGCGGGGATACGATGAATTTCACAAAAATTTATTGTCCTTTTTACAGGAGAATCGTTGGGATGTAACTAATGAAATTCTATGGGCGTGGCCAGAAAATCCGGCTTACAATCACGCTTTGGACTTATATTCTTTAGGTAGTTTGATTTTTGAAGACTACTCTCCTCAGAATCTATTCCAAGCAGACCGATTTTACACCACACAAACCTCAACAGTAAACGGATTGGAAATTTCAGGTTATTGCTTTGATGAAGATAAAGATGTAGTATGGTTAGAAGGCACTGCACAAATGGCCGTTGCACATAAGATTTCAGGCAATGATTTTTTTGCTAATGAACTAATTGTTGAACTTGAAAAATCATTTATAAATAGCGTATCAATATCAGATTCCAAAGGAATACCCTATACCAGTAATCATGGCACGTGTTATGGATCGGATCTACTATGGAACCATACAGATCTGACTCCGGCACTTTCAGCGACGGCTTGGTACATATTTGCCAAAACCGGAGTTAATCCTTTAGCGTTTGGCCAACAAAAGGAAATTCCCATTCTTGAAAGTTTTTGGATTACGAAAACAATATCCGATTAGAACATTTTTTAGTAATTATTTAACCTAAAAAAGCCTCCGTTTTTGTAAATTGAAAACAAAAAATGAAGAATTCAGCACTATTTTGGGTGGCTAATACGACAATTACATTAGTCATTGTCACAATTATGGCCGCCATGAATTTTTCGTTCAATTGGGTTTTTTACGTAACCATATTAGGACAATTAATGATTGTTTATATGGTTTATAAAGTATTAACAGACAACTACGTAACTGAAAAAACGTTTAAGGATTTTTATGAAGACCATCCTATAGATTAGTCCTAATCAGCTACTGCGTTTTTTTTACCAATTGTAGATTTTGTTGGTTTGCTCATACCCAGCTCTGGAATGACCAATAATGGAATCTGCGTATGGAAGGCCAAGCGTTTAACCACAGGTTCGCGGGTCATCTTTTCCATATAACTGTGGTGAAAATTCAACATCGCCAATAAATGAATATCAAGTTCCTCGGCAAAGACCTCTAATGTTTTAGAGACTGAGTTCAATTCTGATACAGTATGTAGATAATGCTCGCACTCACTAAGGTATTTACGCAACATATTAAGGTTAAACTGTTGTATCTCAGTCAATGCCTTTATCTCATATTGTACATGTACAATGCGAATTGTCGCTTTAAAAGTATGAGCTAAATCAATCATGGGTTGCAACTCAGACTGTGAATAAAAACGATTGAAATCTGTTGCGAAAGCAATTTCAGAGGGCTTTACATATTCAAAAAACTGAGGAATGGCCAAAACGGGACTATTCTTGATCGACTTAATGATGCGAACGGTATTGCTTCCCATAAAAACCTCATCCAAGCCCGATGCTCCTTTGGTGCCGGTGACTATTAAATCTATTCTTTCTTTTTCAACAATCTCCTTGATTTCATCAACTAATAAACTAAAAGAGGAAATGGTCTTAAAACTATGCCTAGGGTTTTTTTTAGTTTTATTGATTTTGTTTAGAACATTCTTAAGTCCACGTTCTGAATTACCGTGCACCCCGTCCTCTAACCGTCCGCCACTTAAAGAAGTGGCCATAAACCTACTATTTGCAATTGCAGGCGTATAGGTATTCAACAAATAAAAAACACATTCTTCATCCTTGAACAGTTCAATAGCATACTTGGTCGCATTCCACGCATTATCTGAAAAGTCCGTAGGTAATAATATATTCTTCATCCCAATTAATATTTTAATAACGGGGTAAAATTATTGGAAGAAAATCTTGAAAACTATGACTTATATCAGTTTTTAAAAATAGGCTGAAATGCCCTACAACATTACATTCTTAAACAGGAATATTGAATTAATCGGACAGCAGGAACAATCAGGAAATTAAAAACCTTCAATCAGATCTTGAAGTTGTTTTTCGTCAATAACACCTATTTTTTTACCAGATGTTTTGATTATTCCTTTCTTTTTAAATTCTGAAATAATACGAATTGCTGATTCCGTAGCGGTTCCAACAACGTTGGCAATATCTTCTCGAGAAAGAGTGAGGTTCAAGAAACCTTCATCATTTTCACCATAATTATTCTTAAGGTATATGAATGCCTCAGCGATACGCTGTTTTACGGTTTTCTGGGACATGTTAACAATAACATCATCGGCCTCCTTAAGATCATGGGCCATATGTCGTAATACCTCAACCGCAAAATTGGGATTCTGACTAAGGGTATGTACAATACTGTCTTTAGGAATAAAACAGACTTCCATATCGCTAACTGCAATTGCACTCAAATTTGAGGTTTCCTCGGCTATAACAGAACGATGACCCATTACCTCCCCCTTGCTGGCCAACTTCACGATTTGATCCTTACCGTTTGCGCTCAATTTGGAAAGTTTAGAAACACCATCGCGCACACAGAAAACACCATCTAATTTGTCCCCTTCTTCAAAAATAGCTTCCCCTTTTTTTACTTTTTTCGTGACTTTAGAGTCTGAGACTTTTTTGAGTTCCGCCTTACTCATGGCCCGCAAAGAATTGAATTGTCTTACGATACAATTCTCACATCTACTTTGTTCACCCTGTTCCATAAAGTAATTTGTTTGTGCACTCTAAATAATTCAATAAAAATATTGAAAAGATGACAATTATCATGTATATATTTGGTAAAGTTACAAATATTTACAGCAGGTATAAGTAAATGTAAATGGATAAAGTCAACTGTTATCATTGTGGTGACGATTGCGGCAAGAAACCTATTGAACACGATGGGAAGGATTTCTGTTGCAATGGGTGCAAAACTGTCTATGACATTTTTTCAACCAATGACCTTTCTTATTATTACGATTTGCAATCTTCTGCTGGAGCAACACCAAATGTGGTGGAAAGTAAATATGATTTTCTTAAAGAAGCTTCAATAATTGTGAAACTCTTAGAGTTCAATGAGGACAAACTTCAAATCGTAAACCTATATATACCTCATATTCATTGTAGTTCTTGTATCTGGATCTTGGAAAACCTTAATAAATTGAACGCATCTATTAGCAGTTCACAAGTCAATTTTCCAAAGAAAACTGTTAGGATTGTTTATAATCCCGAATTGCTCAACCTCAAGGATCTGGTCATTTTATTGGCAAGAATAGGGTATGAACCCTATATTTCTCTAGATGATTATGACAAAGGGAAAAAGAAAGTGAATCGTAGCCTTATCTATAAATTAGGTGTTGCTGGTTTTGCCTTTGGAAACGTTATGTTCCTTTCTTTTCCGGAATATTTTGAAGTCAATGAATTTTGGCTAGATCAGTACAAGGGTATTTTCAGATGGTTAATGTTCACCTTTTCTTTACCTGTGGTATTTTATGCCGGGCAAGACTATCTCATATCGGCCTACAAAAGCCTAAGAACCAAAATTTTGAATATAGATGTGCCTATCGCCTTGGGAATTCTAGTCCTTTTTGTTAGAAGCACTTTGGAAATCATCTTTGATTGGGGAACCGGGTTTTTTGACAGTTTAACAGGATTGATATTCTTTCTCTTAATGGGTAAATTCTTTCAACAGAAAACTTATTCATTTCTTTCTTTTGAACGGGATTACAAGTCATATTTCCCGATAGCCGTAACAAGGATCACCGACAAAAACAAAGAGGAAACCGTTCAAGTCTATGCTATTAAAAGAGGTGATAGGTTACTGATCAGAAATGAGGAATTAATACCAGTTGATGGTATTCTCATAAATGGTCGTGCCCAAATTGATTATAGCTTTGTAACGGGAGAATCGGAAGCTGTTTTTAAGGAATCTGGTGATAAGATCTACGCCGGAGGCAAGCAATTGGAAAGTGCCATTGAGATGGATGTTTTAAAATCAGTCTCACAGAGTTACCTGACCCAACTATGGAGTAATACCGTTTTTAGTGACGACAAATCAAGTAAATTCCAAACACTAACCGATAGCATTGGAAAACGATTTACATGGGCCGTTTTAACCATTGCTTTTGTAGCAACAGCTTTTTGGCTGTATTTTGACAGTAGCAAGGCAATGAATGTTTTTACAGCCGTTCTAATTATTGCATGCCCATGTGCAATTGCGTTAGCAGCCCCATTTACCCTTGGAAATATGTTGCGGATTTTTGGGCGCAAAAAATTCTATTTAAAAGACACAAAAACCATTGAACAATTGGCTCAAATTGACACGGCAATTTTTGATAAAACAGGGACCATTACCACAACCCAAAAAAGCAGCGCAACCTATGAGGGTATGCGGCTTTCCTTTGAGGAGGAATCACTTTTGAAAAACACATTGCGAGCTTCGAACCATCCATTAAGTCGCACATTGTACGATTTGTTGGCAGCCCACAATATAGTGCCTCTTGATGAATATCAAGAACATTTAGGCCAAGGTTTAGAAGGCAAAAAAGATGATGGTCATATAAAAATCGGCTCTGCGGATTTCGTAGGTAATTCAATGGATACGGATCCCCAGAATACATCAGTTCACATAAGCAGTAATAATACCTATAAAGGGCGGTTTGTGTTTCACAATCACTACCGTAATGGTGTCTCCAGCGTATTCAAAGAAATGGACAACACCTTGGCTTTGGCTATTTTATCCGGTGATAATGAAGGTGAAAAAACCAGGCTCGAAAAAATATTGCCTAAGCTGACCCCAATGTATTTCAACCAAAAACCGGATGACAAATTAAATTTTATAAATTCACTTCAGAAACAGGGGAAAAAAGTAATGATGGTTGGTGACGGATTAAACGATGCCGGGGCCTTGGCGCAGAGCGATGTGGGTATCGCCATTTCCGAAAATGTGAATGTTTTTTCTCCTGCATGCGACGGAATTCTTGATGCTTCAAAATTTGAACAGCTCTATAAATATATTGTTGCATCAAAAAAAGCAATGAAAATCATTAAACTAAGTTTTTTATTGTCATTTTTATATAATATTATAGGGTTGTATTTTGCAGTAACAGGGCAATTAGAACCTGTAATTGCAGCAATTTTAATGCCCTTAAGCTCTATTAGCGTCGTTGGGTTCACAACCTTGGCAACTAGTGTTATAGGAAAAAAATTAAAATAATATAAAAAAAATGACAAAAATCATTTTTTGAACTTTGTCAGAAATGTAGTTTTACGTCGAAATTCAGGTATGGTATGAGTGTTATTTATGTGTTATTGACTATCAGCATTATTGTTGCGATAGGCTTTTTCGCAGCGTTTATAATTTCGGTCAGGAGTGGACAGTACGATGATACGTATACGCCCTCTGTGCGTATGCTTTTTGAAGATGAATTGGTAAAAGACCCTTCTTCAACTTCTTCAACAAAAAATGATGACGAGAATAAATCAATCCAACTAAATAAAAGTCAAAAATTGTAATTATGGAAGTACAACAGTTCTATTACGATAACAAAATCGTAAAAAATTTCATCTATGCCACCATGCTATGGGGAATTGTAGGGATGTCAGTAGGTCTACTCTTGGCCTTCATGTTCCTTTTTCCGAACGTGACCGATGGTATCTCTTGGTTGAGTTTTGGTCGTTTAAGACCCTTGCATACCAATGCCGTAATATTCGCCTTTGTAGGTAATGCGATATTTGCTGGGGTATACTACTCGACCCAAAGGTTGTTGAAGGCGCGGATGTACAGCGATTTCTTGAGTAAGTTTAACTTCTGGGGATGGCAATTGATTATCGTAGCTGCAGCTATTACCCTACCCTTAGGGTATTCAACTTCAAAAGAGTATGCAGAATTAGAGTGGCCTATAGATATAGCTATTGCTTTGGTCTGGGTAGCTTTTGGGGTTAACTTAATTGGCACAATGATAAAGAGAAGACAGCGTCATTTATATGTCGCCATCTGGTTCTACGTTGCCACATTTGTAACAGTTGCCGTATTACATATTTTCAATAGTTTGGAATTACCGGTCAGTGCTCTAAAAAGTTACTCAGTATATGCCGGCGTGCAAGATGCCTTGGTGCAATGGTGGTACGGACATAATGCGGTAGCATTCTTTTTGACCACACCGTTCTTAGGTCTTATGTATTATTTTGTGCCTAAAGCTGCAAACAGACCTATTTATTCCTATAGACTATCCATAGTACACTTTTGGTCTTTGATATTTATCTACATCTGGGCAGGACCACACCACTTGTTATATTCTGCCTTACCTGACTGGGCGCAGAACGTAGGTGTTGCCTTTTCAGTAATGTTGATTGCGCCGTCTTGGGGTGGTATGATCAACGGATTATTAACACTTCGTGGCGCTTGGGATAAAGTAAGAACAGACCCAACCCTAAAATTCATGGTTGTTGCGATTACCGGTTATGGTATGGCCACTTTTGAAGGCCCAATGCTTTCTCTTAAAAACGTAAACGCCATTGCTCACTTCAGTGACTGGATCATTGCCCACGTACACGTTGGCGCGTTGGCATGGAACGGATTCTTGACCTTTGGTATGATCTATTGGTTAATCCCTAAAATGTTCAAAACAAGGTTGTTTTCTATCGGATTAGCCAACTTCCATTTCTGGATTGGCACCTTAGGTATAATTCTATATACATTACCAATGTATGTTGCTGGTTTTACCCAAGCACTTATGTGGAAGGAATTTAACCCTGACGGAACATTGGCTTACGGTAACTTCTTGGAAACCGTAAACGAAATTATTCCTATGTATTGGATGCGTGCCATTGGTGGTAGTCTTTATATCCTTGGTGCAATTGTTATGATTTACAATGTGATCATAACCATTAGATCTGGCAGCAAGGTTGAGGATGAACTAGCCGAAGCAGCTGCATTAACAAGAGTTTCTAAAAGCAGAACCGCTGGTGAAACTTTCCATACTTGGTTAGAACGTAAACCAATTCAATTAACCATATTAGCAACAGTAGCCATATTAATCGGTGGTTTGATCGAGATAGTTCCGGTCATAATGGTAAAATCGAATATCCCCACCATCACAAGTGTTAAACCCTATACTCCACTCGAATTGGAAGGAAGGGACCTTTACATTAGAGAAGGTTGTGTGGGTTGTCACTCTCAAATGGTACGACCTTTCAGAAGTGAGGTTGAACGCTATGGTGAATATGCAAAAGCAGGTGAATTTGTTTACGACCACCCATTCTTATGGGGTAGTAAACGTACTGGTCCTGACTTATTACGCATTGGGGGGAAATATTCAGATAGCTGGCATTTTAACCATATGTATGATCCACAGAGTACTTCTTCAGGTTCCATTATGCCTGCATATCAATGGTTAGTGCTTGACGAGCATGATCGTAGCAATATACAAGGTAAAATGGAGGCCATGGTTAGTTTGGGTGTTCCATATACGGAAGAGGAAATCGCCGACGCGCCAAATAGTATGGATGCACAAGCGGCCACCATTGAAAAAAATCTTTATGCTGATCCAGACTTTGCAAGAAACTATGATGCTAGTAAAAAAGATGCAGAGGAAAATGGATTGGAATTCGTTGAAATGAAAGATCGAGAAATAGTTTCACTCATTGCCTATTTGCAACGATTAGGAACTGATATCAAGGTCAAGGAAACAGGAGAACTTTTATCTGAAAACAAGTAAGTTATGCTGAAATTCGTAAAAAACCATATGGAAAGTATAGAGGGCATAGCCACCTATCCGATGATATCATTACTCATATTCTTTGTCTTTTTTGTACTGCTTTTCTTATGGGTATTTACCGCACGTAAAGAGTACATCAAAGAAGTAAGTGAATTACCCTTAGAAGATAACAACCAAAATAATAAACAAGCATTATGAAAAATATGTCACCTTGGTGGATTAGAATCCCCGTAATCTTCTTCATCATTCTTGGATTGATGGAGTACTTTATAGACTCTGGTGAAAAACCAGCCATCCTAGAATACCCGATCACACAATTCTTTATGTTGATGGTCTTGTTGATATTGATAGCTATAGAATTGATTTTGAAATCAATTGAGAACGTTATGTTCCAAACCTTATCAGAAGAAGCCAAAGAACGCTATCTAGAGGGGAAATCATCGCAATACGAATGGGCCTGGGGCAAAAAAGTTTGGAGTAAACTTACGGGTAACAAACCTATTGAGAAAGAAGGTGAGATAATCCTGGACCATAATTATGATGGTATTCGAGAATTAGACAATGAGCTTCCACCTTGGTGGGTTTGGATGTTCTATGCCACAATTATCTTTGGTGTTGTTTATTTAGTTCGTTTCCATATTGTTGGGGATTATGATCAAGATTTGGAATATGAACAAGAAGTGGCTGCAGCAACACTGGCCATAGAGGAATACAAGAAAACAGCTAAAGATTTAGTTGATGTCAATACAGTTGAGTTATTAACCGAAGCTTCTGACTTAAGTGCCGGTAAAGCAATATTTGAAAGTACATGTGTTGTATGTCATATGGCTGATGGTGGTGGCGGTATTGGACCGAACCTAACAGATGAAAACTGGATATTAGGTGGAGGTATAAAAAATGTTTTCAATACTGTTGCTGAAGGTGGTAGAGATGGTAAAGGCATGGTTGCTTGGAAGCAAGTACTTAAGCCAGTTGAAATGGCGCAGGTTTCTAGTTATCTATTGACATTCCAAGGAACAACTGCAGCTAACCCAAAAGCACCAGAAGGTGATGTTTGGGTAGATGAGAATTAACCTTTTGAAGAAGCAACTGATTCTGTTACAGTTGCAATCAATGAATAGTATTCTTTTTCAATAAAAGAAGATTAGATAATGTCTCAAGACAGTGAAAATTTTAGGGATTCAATAGGTACGATTAGCGAAGAAGGCAAACGTGCCTGGGTTTTCCCAAAGAAACCTAGTGGTAAATTTTACAAGTACAGAAAATGGGTTAGTTACTTTTTACTGACTTTTTTAATACTGTCACCATTTGTAAAGATTAACGGAAACCAATTTTTAATGTTCAATGTATTGGAGCGTCGTTTCAATATATTCGGTTTTCCATTTTGGCCACAAGACTTTCACCTGTTCGTGGTCTCAATGATAATTGGGGTTATTTTCATTGCGTTATTTACGGTAGCCTTTGGCCGTATTTTCTGTGGATGGATGTGCCCTCAAACTATTTTTATGGAAATGGTCTTCCGAAGAATAGAATTCTGGATAGATGGTGACCGTGGTGCTCAAATGCGATTGGACCGCCAACCATGGAATGCCGAAAAAATCAGAAAACGTGTCCTAAAATGGCTTGTCTTCTTTGTAATTTCCTTTCTGATTGCCAATGTATTTTTGGCTTATTTAATAGGCAGTGACAGATTGATCCAATACATCATAGATGGCCCAATGTCACATACAAGTACGTTGGTTGCCTTATTGGTGTTTACAGCAGTATTCTATTTCGTCTTCGCATGGTTCAGAGAGCAAGTATGTATTATTGCCTGCCCTTATGGGAGAATGCAAGGGGTGCTGTTAGATAATAAATCTATTATAGTAGCCTATGACCATAAGCGTGGTGAAGGTGAGAATGGTAGGAAGAAAATTCGCAAGAATGAAGATCGTGAGGCACTTGGCCATGGAGATTGTATTGATTGTAAGCAGTGCGTACATGTGTGTCCTACCAATATTGACATTCGAAACGGCACTCAATTGGAGTGTATAAACTGTACGGCGTGTATTGATGAGTGTGATACCATAATGGAGAAAGTAAATCTTCCGAAAGGCTTGATTCGTTATGCTAGTGAGAACGAAATAACCAAAAAAGAGAAATTCAAGTTTACGCCAAGGCTCAAAGGATACTCGGCTGTATTGGTCATTTTAACTGGTGTTCTTATCGGCATGCTTTTCTTACGAAATGATTTGGAAGCGAATATTCTTAGACTTCCTGGTCAATTGTATGAGCATAAAGAAGGAAATATCATCAGTAACGTTTATACCTATAAATTGATCAATAAAACCACAAAGGAAATTACCGATGTAAGCTTTAAACTTTTATCCCATAACGGAACAATTGAGTTGGTCACGCATGAGAATTTTGAGGTGCCGGCACAAGATTTAGCTGAGGGCACATTATTCGTGGAAATAAATAATTCCGCACTTAATGGCGACAAAGACAAATTGAAAATCGGAGTTTATAGTGGTAATGAATTAATCGAGACAACAACAGCCAGATTTTTGGCGCCTAGAAGTTATAATTAGTAGCGTTATCTCATTTAAAAATAAATTATGAAAATAAATTGGGGAACTGGAATTGTACTGGCATTTATTGGCTTCATAGGATTTATACTATTTTTTGTAGTAAAAATGAGCATGGATGATCGTGCCAACCATGATTTGGTCACAGAAGAATATTACAAAGCAGAATTAGGCTATCAAAAAGAAATTGATGCAGAGACCAACGCAAATAACTTATCCTCAAAATTGAAAATCCAGAAAACCCCTGAGGGATTGGTTGTAGAGTTTCCAAACGATATAAATCTAGAAAAAATAAAAGGCACAGTGTCCCTATACAGACCGTCCAATAAACACTTGGATTTTGACTTACCCATAAGTTTATCCAATGCACATTTGCTCATACCTGACAAACGTTTGTTGGATGGTCGCTGGGACATTAAAATTACGTGGCAATACCAGGACAAACCCTATTTATTCAAAAAAAACATAACCTATTAATCCATGTTAATATCAGCAATAGCTTTAGGTCTTATGGGGAGTCTCCATTGTGTTGGAATGTGCGGCCCGATAGCCTTTATGCTACCCGTTGATAGAACTAATAATTTCAAGAAATTTATCCAAATTCTAGTTTACCACTTAGGAAGGTTACTTGCTTATGGTCTTATTGGTTTAGTTTTTGGTCTGTTGGGTAAAGGTCTTTATGTATTTGGCATGCAACAAAAACTTTCTATCATTATTGGAGTTTTAATGATTGTCATAGTGCTTATACCTTATAATACTATTGGAAAATATAACCTTTCGAAACCAGTATTCAGAATTATCTCCAAATTAAAAAGCAGGTTAGGCCAGGAACTAAAGAAGAAAAAACCCGATACGTTTCTGACCATCGGTTTCTTAAACGGTTTTCTGCCTTGTGGTTTGGTCTACATGGCCCTTTTCGGAGCAATTGCTATGGGCAGTGCTTTAGAAGGCAGCCTATATATGGTTCTATTTGGCCTCGGGACTATTCCTCTGATGACAACGGCCATATATATGAGCAGTTTATTAAAGCGCGGGGCTAAGAGAAGAATTCAACAATTAATTCCAGTTTTTGTAGTAGTAATAGGCATACTTTTTATTCTTCGCGGAATGGGATTAGGTATTCCTTACATTTCTCCAAAACCCGTAACAGAGATGGTATCAAGTACTATGGAGTGCCAACCTTGAAATTTTGTAATTCGTTTGTATTGATTTATCAAGAATACTTGAATAGTATTCTTTGCTGACCATACGATAAATTCAAATTAGGGCTTGTACTAAGTCGATAAAAAAATAAGTGATAACCGAATAGGATTTTTAATTTTAAAAATAATAATATGGACAATTCATTCAAAAAAGTTTCAATTGAAGAGGCAATATCAATTGTAAAATCTGGTGATCGCGTTTTTTCATGCGTTTTAACAAAGTTTCCAGAAATTCGACTTCATCATCAACGAACAGGACATTAAAGGGATCCAA
>CAZYQR010000009.1:0-23487 GCA_964649755.1 uncultured Maribacter sp.
ATGGAGGGCATGTGTATACTACACGCGATGAATTGTCTGATGGCTTATACGGGGATTTCGGTCAGGAGCATATTGTAAAACCCGGTTATGAAAGATATTGGGAATACCTTAAAGAATTCAACATTACAGCTCTTCCCTACCCTAGGAGAAAAAATTTAAAACGAAAGATCAATGGGGAGTTCTATACAGAACAAATGCTCAAAGACCCTTCAGTATTGAAAGCTTTTGGATTTAATAAAAGAGAAATAGATTATCTTTCTACGAATCCATGGTCTGATTTAAAGTCGCTTTATACCAAGCCATACTTAGTTACTTTCAAAGATGAATATCAACCTTTTTCAGTAGGCTATGATGCATTGGACAAAGTCCCAATGTCGGATATTTATAAGAAAGAGGGTGCTTCTTCTACAGCCTTAAATTTTTTAGGGGGAAATAACTCTTCCGCCCTTTATGAATTGTGGTATGCCGCAATCCTGAAAATGCGGGGTGTGGCTACCTACCCTACTGAAGTTTTTCGGTTAAAAGGTGGCAACCAAATGTTACCGAATGCCTTTGCCAAAAGATTAGGTTCAAATGTTTGGTTGAATTGCCCCATTACTGCAATAACTAACGGGGAAACAGGGGTAATTGTTACCTATAAACGGCAAAAAGAAGTGAAAGAAATTAAGGGTGATTATTTTGTGAATTGTATCCCATTGCCTACCCTAAAAAATATTCCTATACAACCTGCATTGTCTGAGAAAAAACAATATATCAACGAAAATATCTCCTATGGTTCTTACCAGCGATTTGTTTTTCAAGCGAGCTCCAAATTTTGGGAAGATGACGGTTTTAAGGATATTAATATGAGTTTGGATCATCCAGATCTCTGGGAGGTATGGCAATCTGCAGAAGAAGTAGATACCCATAGAGTGATTGTACTTGGAACAGGATCTGGAGGCGTTTCACCACAACGAGCACTGGCTGCTTTTCGAGAGTCCTATCCCGGAAATGGCGATTCTATCGAGTTGGCTGTTGGTCGGGACTGGACCAAACAAAAATATTCATCAAATTGTGAACGAACTGCCTTCCCTATTGGAGAACTTCATAAATTTTGGCCCCATATTATAGAACCCCAAGGACGTATCCATTTTGCAGGTGCTTATGCTGATAATCTTAATTGGGGCACTGAAGCAGCTACTCGATCCGCTAACCGGGTTGCAGAGACCATAGATAAGCTATAATCCTTTTAAGATGCGACAAAATATTTTCCTTGGTTGTATTGGTTTTGCTTGTTTTTATTTTCTCTTAGGCTTTACATCATATATTCAAGAAAATAGACCTCCCAAAATTAAAATAATTGCACCTCTTGCTAATAGTACATTCCGCTGGAATTCTATAATTCCATATACCATCCATGTTTCAGATGATGAGGACGGAAATTCGGAATATGATGAAATTAATCCCAACGAAGTAATACTAATAGTGAAGTATTTGAAGGATTCTTCCAATCTTAAAAAATATTTGACCAACGAATCCAAAAAAGATAATAGTCCGTTGGTTCAGATGGGCAAATCAACATGTTTTAATTGCCACAAAGCTAAAGGAAAATTAATCGGCCCTTCCTTTGAACGAATTGCCAATAAATATCAGAAAAAACCAAAGACTGTAGAATCCCTCACTAAAAAAATAATTGCCGGGAGCACTTCCATATGGGGAGATGAGAAAATGCCGCCACATCCTGATTTAAGCATAGAACAGACTGAAAAAATAGTTCACTGGATTCTAGAAAGCAATTCCGATCCCTTTAAGAATTATTTAATCGGAATTGAGGGTGCGTTAAAGACTAAGGAACAACCTGTATCGACCTACGAAAAAGGTATTCTTGTATTGACTGCAAGATATACGGATCATGGTGTAAATGATCATTGGCAAAACCGCAAACAAGCCCAAAAAACAATTATATTAACAAGCTACTGATTTTTGTGAATTACATTAATTCACATAATCAAATTCTTCTGGCTAATTCGTCAACAACTTCATATCTAGAAAAATCAGAATACGTAACTACTTAAAAATCTATGAAATATAGTCTTGGCATTATTGTCGTGTTACTTGTTTTTACACTCTTCATTAACTGTAATCCGGATAAATATTGATCCATTTTAATACCAATCTAGAAGCGATACCCAAATACCTGATGAAAATCATTGCTCCAGACTAAAAAGTTACATAAATTTTGAATTGCGATAAGTTCCGTTAATAATAGTTATATAGTAGTACTAAAGATGTGATGTAAGATCTGAATAATGAAGTGGAAAATTTCGTAACTTATGCTCTGACCAGTCTTCAATGGGTTTTTTCCTTGAATAATTGGCCGTGCTTGTGTCACAATTAAACCAATTTCAATGTAATGAAAGAAGGACAACAGCTTGCAGCCATTATGTTTACCGATATTGTCGGATATACGGCATTAATGGGCAAGGATGTGGAGCTGGGGCTTGATTTAATTCGCAAAAATCGGCAAATTCATAAACCACTAATTAAGAAATATGGTGGACTCTGGTTAAAAGAAATGGGAGACGGAACGCTGGCCAGTTTTAATACTGCTATTGATGCCGTGACATGTGCGATCGAAATCCAAAAGCGTGCCCGATTGGAACTCTCCGCCAAAATTCGCATAGGGATTCACTTAGGTGATGTTGTTTTCGAAAATAGTGATGTCTTTGGTGACGGGGTTAATATAGCCTCACGAATACAATCGATTGCTGACCCTGGGGGCATCTATATATCCGAATCCGTTTACAAAGCAATACGAGCTAGAAACGAAATTGAAGCAGTATTCTTTGGAGATCTCCGTCTTAAAAATGTTGACCATTTGGTCAAAACGTATTATTTGAAATCCGATGGACTACCGATCCCTGCCATAAATAAGTTAAAATCTCTAGAAAAAGGATCTGTAAAGCAACGTAAAAAAAAGCTGCTCACAGGTATATTGGCTTTTCTCATCATTATACTTGCCGCATTTTCATGGTGGTATGCAGGAAAGCCAGTAGATCATAGTATACAGGCTATTGCAGTACTGCCTGTAGAAAACCTCTCTCAAAATCTTGACGAAGAATGGCTGCAAGCAGGAATTCATCATGACCTTATTGATGCTCTTAATAAAATTCAGGAAATAAGGGTCATATCACGGACCTCCATGATGAAATATTTAAATAGTAATATGACTATCCCGGAAATCGCCAGGGAATTAAATGTGGATGGGATCGTAGAAGCATCCTTCTTTAAAAAGGATACTAATATAAGAATTCGGATACGACTAATACAGGCCGAACCGGACGAGCGGCAACTCTGGACTGAAGTATATGAGAATAATATGAGTAACATATTAAGTGTATATAGTGCAGTTGCAAGATCTATAGCCGTAGAGATAGATATTACATTGAATGTTGTTGAAGAACAGCAACTTTCCAAAAGCACAGATATTGACCCCAAGGCTTATGAGGCCTACCTAAGAGGTCTTAATTATTCCGAAAACTTAACCCTTGAATCACTCAACAAGGCACTGGCGTATTTCGAAAAAGCAATAAGTATTGAACCCGATTACGCTTTGGCCTACGCTGGAATAGCATGGGTATGGGGAGCTTATACGCAATCGGGAATTAAACCTCTTAATATAGCCAGGCCAAAAGCAAAAGAAGCAATCGATAAAGCGTTGAGTATAGACAGCACCTCGATAGATATTCACCGAATACGTGCTTTTGGATATACCTGGGGGGAATGGGATTGGGAAAAAGCTGAAATGGAGTTTAATAAAACTTTTGAGATCAATCCTAACAACGCTTTTGCGCTCGCCTATTACTCGCACTTCTTATCATATATGGGCAAGGCAGAAGAAGGGTTGGTGTACAGCCATAAAGCAACAACTATAGATCCTTTTAATGTACTATACCAGGAGATACATGGAATGGCTCTTAAAAATGCACGCAAGTATGATGAGGCCCTTTCCTGGTTGGAAAAAATCCTTATTAAAAATCCAAATGAAGCCATTGCACTACCGGCACTCTGGGCGGTATTTCATGAGCAACATAGGTACGATGAAGCCATTGCAATAGCAAAAAAAATTTACAGGTTACGACAAGACCAGGAAGCTATAGATATTCTTGAAACAGTATATAAAGAGGGAGGATATAAGAAAACTATGCAAAGAATGGCCGAAGCAATGGTGATTCGCAGAAAAAAAGATTTTTTCAGTGCCGACCAAATAGCCACCATGTATGCCCGCGCAGGCATGCGAAATGAGACTCTTATATGGCTAGACAGTGCCTATCTGAATCATGGTCCGAACATGCCTTATATCAGCGTGGATCCACTATTTGATTTTCTTAGAAAAGAGCCAGAATTTAAGGAGCTATTGTTAAAATTAAATTTAAAGGATTACACAAGTAAATAAGGTCTTAGTATAAGCAATGCGAACGCGAGGCATGTACTTTTGTTTCGTCTTGGACACTATCATCATTTTTAAAAAATTAAACACTATTATATCAGACAATACTTGCCATGTGCTTTCCTATTCCCAGATTGATTAGCTTAAACACTTTTATAGATAATTCAGTAAGTTGATACTGTAACCGCCAAACATTACTTCACATAATCAATTTCTTAAGAAAAATCCGCCAACAACTCTTATCTAGAAAATACAGAAAAGCAGGTTTGTTTTTTAAATTGATATCTTTAAAAATGAAAAACCAGAATAAGGTAATACCAAAAACCCTATGAGAAACAGTCTTGGCATTATTGTCGTGTTACTTGTTTTTACACTCTTCATTAACTGTAATCCGGATAAATCCCCTACAAAACAAACGGCGGCCATTCCTATTACAAGAGATCTTACTGAAATAAAAAAAGATGGCAAACTTAAAGTGTTGCTAGCCTACAGTAGTACCAGCTATTTTTTATACAAGGGCAAACCTATGGGTTATGAATATGAGTTACTGCAGCGCCTGGCGGATCATTTACATTTAGAATTGGAAATCAAAATCTCCAACAACTTAGATATGTTGCTTACGAATTTGATCAATGGACATGCCGATATTGTGGCATACGGCCTAGCGATTACTGAGGATAGAAAAAAGGTAGCTGCCTTTACCGATTATTTATATTTGACCAAACAGGTATTGGTTCAAAAAAAACCAGTGAACTGGCGAAAAATGACCCTGGATAATATAAAGAAAAGTATCATTCAGGACCCTTTAGAACTTATTGGGGACACGGTTTCTGTCCGTGAAAACACCTCCTACTTTAAAAGACTTAAAAACCTGTCCAAAGAAATGGGTGGGCAAATTATAATTGATACACTGGAAGGTAACCTATCCACCGATGAAATAATCCAAATGGTAGCAGATGATAAAATAAAATACACCATTGCCGATAAAAACTTGGCGAGCATAAATTCTTCCTATTCCCCAATATTGGATACGAATGTACCGGTAAGTTTTTCACAAAGAATAGCTTGGGCCGTACGACCAAATTCCCCACAGTTATTGGAAGCTACCAATACATGGATAAAACAATACAGAAAAAAGTCCGAGTATAATGTGATTTACAACAAGTACTTTAAAAATAGAAGAAGTTTTAAAAATCGAGTAAAAAGTGATTTTTATAGTGTAAATACGAATGAAATTAGCCAGTACGATGAAATAATAAAAACCAATGCCAAAAGAATTAATTGGGACTGGCGTCTTTTGACTGCGCTCATTTATCAGGAATCCAATTTTAAAAATGAAGCTAGTGCATGGTCTGGAGCTGAAGGATTAATGCAACTGATGTCTGGGACGGCTGAAGACATGGGAATAAAGGACAGGTTGGATCCCAAAGAGAATATTCGTGGCGGAACCAGATATTTAAAAACAATATATGATGGATTTTATGATATTAAAGACAGTGTGCAGCGCGTTAAATTTACGCTGGCCGCATACAATTGTGGGTATTTCCATGTAAGAGATGCACAAAAATTGGCGACGTTAAATCAGTTAGACCCCAATGTTTGGGATGGACAGGTAGATCAGATGATTCTGGCACTTACATATCCTCAAAACTTTAATAAAGAAGAAATAAAATATGGATATGTGCGTGGTCAGGAACCTTTTAATTATGTTGTTGATATATTTAAACGGTATGACCATTACATCCGTTTTATAGATGAATAAAGAGCACTTTTTTATGCTGCACCCAATATTTGAGTACATGTGGTGCTTAAGACTATCCTAACCATCCTTCCCAATTTAACGACCGGTATTGGCTGACTTCAGCAATACAACCTAATATGCTGGTCTAATTTTGTACTCAGATTTATCCGCTTGAATACTTTTAAGGATAATTCAGTATCTTGGTAATGCAACAGCCCACCACTACCTCACATGATCAAATTCTTAAGAAAAACCAGTAAATACTGGCAGATGACAACAAGTTCTTGGAATACCCTAGATATGCCATTGAGGAAATAGTACTGGCGGTAGTCAGGATTTTGCAAAAGCTTATATCAATAATTATAGAAATATACTAATTAGACATGAAACTAGATTTACCATTTGTACGTGCACAATTTCCCGCTTTTTCGGAACCTACACTCGAAGGGTGGGCATTTTTTGAAAATGCAGGAGGGTCTTATCCTTGTATCCAATTTATTGAAAAATTGACAAACTTTTATATGAAAAACAAGGTACAGCCCTATTATCCTTACCCTGCCTCTACCAAGGGCGGAGAAATGATGGATACTTCGTATAGGAGAATGGCCGAATACCTGAATGTAGAAGAATCAGAAATTCATTTTGGCCCTTCCACCACCCAAAACATTTATGTCTTGGCAAATGCCATGCGTCCCATGTGGGAAGAAGGAGACGAAATCATAGTTTCTTGTCAAGATCATGAAGCCAATGCCGGTGCATGGAGGAGGTTGTCCAAATCGGGTATTAAAGTCATAGAGTGGCATGTAGATCCGCAGACGGGATTGTTAGGCATAGAAACTTTAGAGAAACTATGCTCTAACCGTACAAAGATGGTGGCTTTTCCGCATTGTTCAAATGTAATTGGTCATATAAATCCTGTTAAAGAAATTAGCCAGAGCGCTCATAAATATGGGGCACTTTCTGTGGTAGATGGTGTAGGCTATGCACCTCATGGTTTTCCGGACATAAAAGCCCTGGGGGCAGATATCTATCTTTTTTCCTTATATAAAACATTTGGCCCTCATTTAGGTTTGATGTATGTTGATAATGAATTGATATTACAAATGGAAAATCAATCCCATTTTTTCAAGGAGGGTATTACCAGAAGTATGTTAACTCCTGCAGGGCCCGATCATGCACAAATTGGCGCTGCGAGTGGCATCTTAGATTATTTTGATGCGGTATATGAGCACCATTTCGATGAGGAAGCAAATCCCGCTCAAAGAAACAAGGCAGTGAATAAACTCTTTAGAGAACATGAGAATGCATTACTTGAGTCTTTGCTCGCTTTTTTAAGATCTCGTTCAGATATTCAGATAGTGGGCCCTGATAGTACCACTGACAGGTTACCTATTGTTTCTATTATTCCACGCAATAAAACCATAGCAGAAGTGTATGCCAAATTAACCGAATCCAAATTGATGTTAGGTACGGGTGATTTTTATGCCGTTAGACCTTTGATGGATATGGGCATTCCTCTTAGCCCGGGTGTTTTGAGAATTTCTTTTGTTCACTACACGAGTATGGAAGATATTAACCAATTGATAGCGGGTTTAAAGAAAGCCTTATAAATTAAGGCATTATTCATCAGAAGTCTAAAGTTAGAAATTACCGCTATGATAAATGGAGCGACACTGACAAATCAAATTTTAATCTAAAAATGATTAAATTCTTTAAACCATATCAGCAACGTCAGTTCGATTGTTCCGAAGGAACCTATCAAGAACAGGTCGCTGGCACCCACTTCTCGATACAATCCCTCCCGAGTGCTCGGAATCGGAATCACTCGAAGTGACAAAATAGATAAATAAATGGTTAAGTTTTTCAGGAAAATACGCTTTGATCTCATGAATCAAAATAAGACTTTTAAATACCTTAAATATGCCATTGGTGAGATAGTACTGGTAGTTATTGGTATTTTGATTGCCTTAAGTATCAATAATTGGAATGATTTGAGGAAAGATAGAGCACGGGAAAAGATACTTCTTCAGGATATGGTAGATAACCTAGAAATAAATATTCAATCGTTAAAAAAAGATATTGAATCCCTAAACCGAAATAATCGCTCCACTAAAATAGTTCTTGATGCTTTGAATAATAGAAATGCTTTCTCGGATACCCTTAGAATACACTTTCATCAGGCTAGAATACCAAAGCCAAGATTATCTCTGTCCAACATTAGCTATCAAGCCATAAAAGATCATGGTCTAGAAATAGTTTCGAATAAGAATTTAGCGAACGACATTTTGAAATTAAATGAAGTCATTATTCCAGATTTCATAGCCCACAATAGCGTTGTAAACAATTTGTATATACCTTTCGATAATCACATCGTGCAGAATTTTGTATTTGTTGCCGGGGAAGGACTAACTCCGAATGATTACGAATCCTTGCCTTCCGATCATTTTTACATTTCATGGACCAAAGCTTATAGTGAGGGAAGAAAGGCTTTGATAAGGCGATATATCAGTATGATTAAGGAATATGAAAGAGTACTGGAACTCATTCGGGGAGCATTGATAGAATCTAAGTTATAATATTAACGAGCTAAATATAGAATTCAAAAAATAACGATAAGTCGAAAATAAGACAATGATCAACTTCTTCCGAAAAATCCGCAAAAAACTTGCAGATGATAATAAACCTTTAAAATATCTGAGATACGCTATTGGCGAAATTTTCCTTGTTGTCATTGGCATCCTAATCGCTTTACAGATCAATAATTGGAATGAGACAAAAAAAATGCTTAAAAAAGAAACGATTTTGCTTGTAGAATTAAAATCTAATCTTGAAACCAATTTGATGAGATTAGGACAGGATATTAAAATCCAAAATAGAGGAGCTTGGTGCATAGATTTTTTAATTGATCATTTTGAAAATAAGAGACCATTCAACGATTCGATTGCTACATATTTGCAGGAAGGTAATTATGCCCCAGATGTAATTCTTACTTCTTCAAGTTTTGAAACGCTTAAATCAAACGGATTGAATTTAATTAAATCAGATACTTTGAGGCAAGAAATAATAAATCTATTCGAAGTGACTTATCCCTACCTAATGCAAGAAACCAAACGTATTGAAGATCAGGTTTGGCCTGCAACGGTAGTTCCAATATTTCAAAAACACTTAAGAATGAAAGAAGGGAAATGGTTTCCTAACAATTATGAATCAATGCTCAAAGATGAAGAGTTTTTAAATATGTGGAGTTTTAGATTGGAATTAAGAAAAAATTCCACTTTTAGTAAAAGTAGAGCAGTTAAAGAAACAAATGATGTTATAGGAATGATACAAAATGAATTAATAAAAAGAGGCAAATAAAAAATAGGTTTATGACAATAAGACCGAATAACAACTAAAAAACAAACAAATGGGCATATTTTGGGATTTATTACAACAAGACGAACTCGATAAACAACAAGAGCAAGCAGACAGTATTGAAGAACGGGTTACCCGACTTGAACAGGAATTGGAAAAAACAAGAGCATTGTTAAAGAAAACACTCGTTGCTTTGGAAGCTCATATTGATGAAGATATTGATGGCGATGGGCAAACAGGATGAACAGCTAATTTCAGTACCTTTAGTCAAACCTGTAAAATATCACTATTGAGAAAAGAACTCCGTAATGCAGGCATTACATACCTCATCACTTGGGTAATTGCATTTGTAGTGCTTACTTCTTTAGCCGCACGTGGTGAAAGAACCGTGACAGAGGCCGCTATGCTATTTTTTGAAGTTGCGTTCAATACCAACTTCTTAATTGCGGTTCATACCTTGTTTGTTCTCTTATTTATAGCATTTCTCATCACGCGCTATTTCAAAAGAATATATAAAAAAAAGGGGGCAAAACCCTTTGTTAGACAATTGATGTATCGCTTTGCATTACCTATTATTTTTATAGTGTTGGTTTTTAAAACCTTGGTTTTTGCCAATTCCAACGAAAACTATGTCTTTAGCTGGGACGACTTGGTCATGAATAACACCAAGGTCACTAAAGACCATTATAATCAAGATGCCATGCATCGTGGCATGAGTGTTTTTGGCTGGAGCGAGGAAAATAATGAAGCTTCGATCGATGCATTGATTAAAGCCAATGTAGAATGGGTTGCGGTAATTCCGTTCATGGATCAAAAAGATGAAGCCTCTAAAACCATAAGATTACCAAAAACAAGTGCCTGGTCAAGGAGAGATTCAATATTTATTAAATCCATACAAGTCTTACATTCAAAAGGGCTACATGTGCAATTGAAGCCACACTTATGGCTAGGAAGCGGATGGCGTTCCAATCTTAGCTTAGGTTCAGACGCTGAATGGAATGCTTGGTTTGATTCTTACGAAAAAAATATGATACGTTATGCCCGTATGGCAGAACTTACCGGGGCAGAATTATTCTGTATAGGTACCGAATTAAAATCATCCATCAAAAAACAACCGGAACGATGGCGAAGTTTGATTGCTAAAATTAAGACTGTCTATTCGGGCAAATTGACCTATGCGGCAAATTGGCATGATGAATACGAGCATATTGATTTTTGGAATGAATTGGATTTTATTGGCATTCAAGCCTATTTTCCGTTGACGAAGACGAAAAAGCCTGATTTAGTAACTATAGAAAAAGGTTGGGCAAGGCACATTGATGAACTAGAAAAATTACATCAAGTCTACAACAAACCAATCCTGTTCACAGAAATTGGTTACAAAAGTGATGCTTCCGCTACTATAAAACCATGGGAATGGGGTTCCTTTTTAAGTGTGCTTTCTGAGCAGAAATCTGACCAAACACAGCAACTGGCTTTTGAAGCGCTGTTTAAACAGCTATGGCATAAAGAATGGTTTGCCGGGGTATACATTTGGCAATGGCATACCCGAAGTGAAAAGGAAGACGCCCCTAGTGATCTTGACTTTTCTCCCCGTTTTAAACCGGCAGAAAACACCATAGCCAAATGGTTTAGCAAACCGGTTACCAAAAGCCTAAATCAATGAATTTTGAAAGATATTTTGTTTGAAAATGCCGTAGACGATTTCCTGATCTATACTCTGCAGCGCATGGAGAGGCTGGAAAAGGCGAAAGAGATTATGGCTACAGTTATAAAAGAATCGGATATTGAATGAGCAATATCTGGTGGTAACCAAATTTAAAAAGTTGAGATCGCATTGATACTTGAATTATTAAACGTAACGGAAAATCCGGTCTATGTATTCGGAATATTGTGTCTGATGGTGTTGGCATCTGTCTACGCCGGGAAAACAAGCATCGGAAAAAAAGTGGGGCCCGCTCTGTTGGTCATTCTTTTTACCGCAGTACTGGCCAATGCGGGACTCATCCCCTCCGCCTCCAATACCATCCCACTGTATGACGGCATCTTTACCTATGTGGCCCCTATCTCTATTTTTTTTCTGCTTTTGGGGGTGAACCTTCAATCTATTAAAAAAGCAGGGGCACCTATGATCATTCTCTTCCTTATTGGTTCCCTGGCTACCACTCTGGGGATTCTGGCCGCCTGGTTTATGATCAGTCCGGAAGCTGTGTTAGGTGAAGACGGCCGTATCATTGCCGGAATGCTTACAGGTACCTATACCGGGGGCAGCATCAACTTTAACGCAGTGGCTCTGGAATACGATTTTCAGGAACGAGGTATCTTATATGCCGGAACTATTGCCGTAGACAATGTAGTGACCACCTTATGGATCATGGTGACCTTGGCAATGCCGGTACTTTTACGAAATTTTATGCCCGATAAAAAGGTAGCAACCACACAGACAAACATAACTGGGGAAGATAAGGAAGCAATCGATTTTCGTTCTCTGGCCTGGCTTCTTTTCTTAGGAGTTGCAGCATATTATATATCTGAATTAATTTCTGAGCTATTTCCAAAGATACCTTCTATCATTACCCTATCAACTATTGGCATTTTGATGGCACAGACCACATTGGTTCGCGGCTTAAAAGGCAGCCATGGGTTGGGCTTGTATCTGATCTATTTGTTTTTAGCCGTCATTGGGGCATATTGCGAAATACAGTCGGTAATAGAATTGGAACAGGTAGGGCTAACCCTATTATTGTTTACCTCTATCGCTGTGCTTTTGCATGGTGTCTTGGTAGTGTTCTTCGGCGGACTTTTTTACCGGGACTGGGAGATGATCGCTATTGTGAGTCAGGCCAATATTGGAGGCGGCACCACCGCCATTGCGCTGGCTGAGACATTTGGCCGAAAGGAATTGATAGTCCCCGCTATCTTGGTGGGTACTTTGGGAAATGCCCTGGGTACCTATTTAGGGTTTTTGGTAGTTTATTTGCTTTGATACCCTCAATCTTAAATAAAACGATTTTTTATGTACCTTAAGAGCTCACCTAAAAACTCAAGGTCATGAAAAAAGCGATACTACTTCGTATTTTTTGATACTTACAGAATACACATGAAATTCAATGACTACCTTATAAAATGTTTTTATTGAATAGTAAAAATTTAATCGGAGCCGTTGAAAACCGAAAAGAGTAAGCAACCATCTAAAAACAAATTATAATGGAAAAAGGCATGATTAAAGTAAGTGTTGTTTATCCCAACGCTGAAGGCAAAAAATTTGATATGGATTATTATTGCAACAAGCATATTCCTATGGTTGGTGCACTATTAGGTGATGCACTCAAAGGTGCTACTGTTGAAAAGGGACTAGGTGGTGGCGCTCCAGGATCTCCAGCACCTTATGCTGGGATGGGAAATATGTATTTCAATTCTGTAGAGGAATTCGGAAATGCCTTTGGTCCAAATGCAGATACAATAATGGGGGATTTACCTAATTTCACTGATATTGAACCTGTTATTCAAGTTAGTGAGGTTATGATTTGACAAAAGGAATGATTTGGTTCAAATATGCCTTTATGGCTAATAGACTTGTTTTAAGTAGATTAAAAGAAAATTCAAAAAATTAGTTGGAATATTGAACGAATTAATAATGTGCAAGTTTCGTGTGTTTTGATCAGGAACTGAAGTAGCATCGCTCCGGTAATTTTATATGAAAATTAAACGCATCATATGGGAACTCAAAAGGCGGAATGTGCCAAAGGCCGCCTTGGCATATTTAATAGTTGCCTGGATGATTGTGCAGGTTTTCTCTACTATTCTACCTACTTTCAAGACACCCTCCTACGTAATGCAATTAATTGTTATTTGCCTCCTGATAGGATTTCCGTTATGGGTAGTGTTTTCCTGGATTTATGATATTTCATCAAAAGGCATTAAAAAAACAGCGGTAGGAATAGACACAATTCCCTCTGAAATTGATACAGAAATTGGGCAGCGACTCAATAAAATTATTATCGTGTCCCTCATCATTGTAGTGATCCTATTATTGTATAATCAATTTAGTAATCAATCCTTAATCCCATCTGAAAATTCCCTAGTTCATAATGGTTTAACAGGAACTGTTGCTGTATTGCCATTTATTAATAACAAGCCCAATCCTGAAAGTGATTATTTTGGATTTGCAATTGCCAATCAGATCATTGGAGATCTGAACTATTTGCAAAATATAAGCGTAAGATCAGCCAGTAGAATTCGCAAATATGACAAGCAAGTGATAGACCTTAACAAAATTAAAGAAGACCTTAATGTAGAATATGTCTTAATTGGCAACTACCTAAGCGAGGATAATCGCATTAGACTTAATGTAGAGTTAATAGAATTAGAGGCACATTCAATGCTTTGGAGAAGTGATGATATTGAGGTGGATTTCAGCAATACATTTGCTTTACAAGATATTGTTGCCAAAAAAGTAGTTGATGGCTTAAATATCAAATTTTCAGAAAAAGAATTGGATAGGATCGCTAAGGACATTCCTAAAAATCCTCTAGCTTATGAATATTATTTAAGAAGTTCTTCCTACCCCTTAACTTCCGAAGGTGACGAATTGGCTATTGAAATGCTCAAAAAGTCTATAGATCTTGACTCAACCTATGCGCCTGCTTTCGCGGAACTGGGTTATAGAAAACAGCGCCTTGCCCATTTTGAAATGCAGGACAGGGAAACCTTCATTGCGACGGAAGAATACTATTTAAAGGCATTAAGGTTAAACCCCGAACTATTAAGTGCCTTAGGATATTTGGCAGTTCTTTATACAGAAACAGCTAAAACAGAAGACGCTCTTGAGATTACGAGAAGAATGATAGCTATAAATCCAAATAACGCCTCCGCGCGATTTTCTCTTGGCTATTTGTATCGATATATTGGCATGATCCATGAATCAATCAGCGAGATGGAAAAAGCACTTAAAATTGATCCTAAAAATCCTAATTATTCCAGAATAGGCATTTCCTATTTAAATGTAAATGAATTTGAGAAAGCGCTAAACGCCTTTAAAATGGGTAAAAATACATCGTATTCCCTGATTTGGCAGGGTATCACCCTGTATCATATGGGAAAATTTGATGAAGCACTAATATATTTTGATCAAGTCACTAAAAGGCAAATTGAACCCTATATCTATGAATCCGGTATTGGATTTAAATCTGTCATTTTGGGCGATATTGAAGAAGGTTTAAAGGCTGTCCAAGTATTAGAGGATTCTAACGCAGCTGATTCTGAGGGCTGGTATTATTGGTCTGTGATATATGTAGCCCTGGGAGATAAGGAAAGTGCTTTGCGGTGTCTTAATGAAGCGGTAGATCGGGGATATTACAATTATCCGCTAATTATTTCGGACCCTCTTTTAGAGCCCATAAGGGAGGATCCGGAATATGATAAGATAGCGAATACGGCAAGGGAAAAACATCTGTATTTCAAAGAAAAATTTTTTAATTGAAATCTCCAAAAGCGAACCTTCTAAAAAAAAAATGACGCCCCCTCGGAAAGGTTTTCTAGAATTTCCGGTGAAAGATCAACTCGTGCTAAGACTTCGGTAATGAGGCGTTAACCGCATCCAATTAATGCTCCACTCCTAGGTTCGGGATAGGCCTTGGAATACTGTTCAAGGCAATTTTGGTGGTGGTCTGGTCATATACCTCTTGCACTATCTTGTACAAGTCTGGGACTACTGTTTTTGCGAGCCTGGAGTTATTGTTTAAAAGCACACAAATCCCCAGATCGGCTTCAGGGTAAACGGCAATTTCATTTCTGTAACTGTTTACACTGCCGCCGTGGTGCCAAATGGTTTTTTCCAGATTAGTATCGTCCTCTTTAAATTTATGGATCCTCCATCCAAAGCCGTAATGCGATGATACGTGTCCGGGCCAACGCTGATAATATTTGCTGTGCCCTTTAATTTCTATGAACGGGTTAAAAGCCTCTTTTAAGGCCGTCTTGCTCATTATCTCTGGGTTATGCCCAAGTAGAAATCGCATCCATTTGCCCATATCCAGAGCACTGGCATTTATACCTCCGGCGGCTACAGCGTTGTAATAATTGTCTCTAATTTGTTTAGGTTTCCACCCGTTTCGCCTTTGTGTATGGGGTATTGCAACATTTTCCGCATGTACTAAGGTTTCATAATCCATTGTGGTGGAGCACATTTCAAGGGGCTTAAAAAACCTATTATCCAATGATGTAGTGATTTCATTGCCAGTAGCTTTGTACATCATCTCTCCAGAGAGGGCAAATAAGGCATTCTGATAGCTATACATTAAACCGGGACTACTTATCGGCGTTACTTCTTTGAAACGTTTAGCAATAGCTGTCAATGTCAATCCGGCCTCAACTAAATTGGTGTAACTATGGTAAGGCGCCCCTGAAGTGTGTGATAAAATATTGGCAAGCGTAATTTTATCTGTATTACTGCTATCTCCCAACTGAAAATCTGGAATATAATCGCTGACTTTATCTTCCCAATCTAATTTGCCTTCATTTTTTAAATTGGCAGCTAATATCCCCGCAAATCCTTTTGATAGGGATCCGAGTCTAAATATCGTTTGGCCGTCAACGCTGCCATTCACGTTAATATTTCTTTTACCGAACCCGTCTGAAATTACAATAGAATCTCCTCTTACGATACTCACTCCAGCACCCACTATGTCTCCCGATGCAATACCCCTGTCAAAATATGCTTTTATGGCAACTTTCAATTCTTGCTGTTGCAATTTAAATAGCTGTGACTCTTTTTGATTGACTAAAATATTTTTTAGCTTATCGGTTGAAATTGCATCTTTGGACTCAGAAATTGAAGTAGGATTAATGGCACTTATCGTTAGGGCAAAAAGCGTAAGAATTAAAATCGTAATGCCTACTAAGAATTTGAATCTGTGCATTGGTGAATTATTGATTCTGTTAGCGTTTAACAGGATGAATTTAGGATTATATAACCTATTAACCGATTAAAGACGTGATTATTATGTATTTCACTACTTTTTATACTGATTTAAATTCGAAAGTTTGGGTAAGCTTAATGATCTTCTCACTGAAAAACAAACAGGAAGCTACCTCAAACATGCTATAAGAAAATACCACTATCATTAAGTCATGAATTCATTTGGCCTTAAAAATAAGCCCCATCTTATTTTTTGTATTTTTAGATTCTAACCGAATGTAAATGAAATTCAATGACTACTTTAATGAACTGAAGCGACGTAATGTCATTAAGTCTGCATTAGCCTATTTAATCGTAGCCTGGTTGATTGTGCAGGTTCTTTCAATAGTACTGCCAACATTTGAGGCACCAGATTATCTTTTAAAATGGTCTTTGGTGCTATCGGCGCTTGGCTTTCCAGTATGGCTTATTTTTGCCTGGATTTATGAATTTACACCAGAGGGCATCAAGAAAACAATCGATGTTGAACCGGAACGATCAATTTCAACAAAAACAGGATCTCGTCTCAATAAGCTGATCATTACCACGCTTACTTTGGCCATAATTGTTCTTTTAGTTGATCGGTTCACCTGGGACGCAGCACAAGTCGTTGAGTACGGTGATAATTCTATCGCAGTCATGGCATTTGCCGATATGAGCCCAAAACAAGATCATGAATATTTTTCTGATGGCATTAGTGAAGAATTATTGAATCTCTTGGCCAAGATCCCTGAACTCAAGGTGATCAGCCGCACCTCTTCATTTTCGTATAAAGGAAAGGATACAAAGGCGACTGAGATAGGCAACGAACTCAAAGTTACCCATATTTTGGAGGGCAGCATTCGCAAAGCGGGCAATATGATACGTGTAACTGCCCAGTTGATCAATACGAGCGATGGTACTCATGAATGGTCACATACCTACGACCGGAAATTAGATAGTATTTTTATAATTCAAGATGAGATTGCTGCTAAGGTTAGTAAAGAATTAAAGCTATCGCTTTTAGGTCAGCCATTGAAATCCCATACTTTAGATCCCGAAGCTTATAATCTATATCTTAAGGCTAAGCATTTAACTAAACAAAATACGAAAGACGCTTATATTGAGGCCGAAACCAAAGTGAAGGAATCAATCGCCCTTGATTCAACCTATGCTTCTGCATGGCGTTTATTAGCGGAAATATACAATACGGGTTCGTACAATTTCAGCATTCGTGAACCCGAAGCGGGGATTTCTTTGGGCTTGGATGCAGCCTACAAAGCCATTGAATTGGAACCTGCCTCGGGATATTCTTACGCCACTTTATCTAGTTTGCAAGAGAAGAATTGGGATTTTGAGGAATCAGCTAAAAACATGAACAAAGCCCTTGAATTAATTCCTAATGATGGCATTATCATAGGTTCTGCTGCTCTTATGACCTATGGAGATTTAGAGAAAGCTGTTGATTTAATCAAAAAGGCCATAGCGGTGGACCCCTTAGTGTACACCAATTACTTTAATCTGGGTCATTATTATTATAGGTTAAATCGATTAGAGGAAGCGGAAAAGGCTTTTAAAACTTTCGAATTATACTATCCAAATTGGCAGATATTTCATTATATGATGGCTAAAATTCGATTGGCTCAAGGTAGAACTGATGATGCTATTTCAGAAATTGAACAGGAAAAACATCAATTTTTTAGTCTATACGGACGTAATTTTATCCAATTTGCATTAGGTCACACTATGGAGGCGGATGCCTTGTTTGCAGAGTTCTTGGAAAAATACAGGGAGACAGATCCTGCTAATGCTGCCGATTTATATGCATTTAGAGGGGATTATGATCTGTCCTTTCAATGGTTGAACAAAGCTTTTGACGTGAAGGACCCTGTTTTAATTGAAGCACTCACCTATCCATCTTTTAAACCCATGTACAGCGATGCACGCTGGAGGGATCTTATCAGGAAAATTGGATTACCGAAAGACCACGGATATTCATTGAATGAATGACCTCATAAATGAAAAAACTAAAATTTCCAACGGCCCAAACCATTTTAATCATCATTTCCGGATTTATAGCACTTTTAACCTGGTTGGTTCCTGCAGGAAAATATGATAGCCTGGTTTACAATTCCGCAAGCAATTCCTTTACAAAAACAAGTTTAGAAGAAAGTATCGAATTGCCAGCAACGCAAGAAACCCTGGGAAACCTCAACATTAAAATTCCTGTTCAAAAATTTACAAGTGGTGATATCTATAAGCCAATTGGAATTCCTAATACGTATAAAGTACTGGAATCAAGACCACAAGGACTTGCAGCACTGGCTACATCACCTATAAAGGGGATAATCGCAGCTGCAGACATCATCTTTTTAGTCCTGATAATAGGTGGTCTAATTGGCATTATGAATCTCACAGGTGCTTTTGATGCTGGAATTTCATGGATGGCAAAAGCGTTAAAGGGTAGAGAATCTATTCTAATTATTTTGGTAACAACACTTATTGCAGCTGGTGGAACAACCTTTGGTTTTTCGGAGGAAACGATGGCCTTCTACCCGATTTTAATTCCTGTATTCCTGGCAGCAAAATATGATGCGATGGTTGGGCTTGCCTGTATTTTTCTCGGTTCAGGAATTGGATCAATGTGCTCTACTATAAATCCGTTTGCTACGATTATTGCATCGGATGCGGCTGGAATAAATTGGACGACAGGTCTCAACAATCGTATAATTATGCTGGTTGTTTGTTTGACTATAACCATTATTTATATTCTCCGCTATGCTAAGCGTGTAAAAAATGATCCGTCAAAGTCTCTTATTTATGACCAAAAAGAAGCTTTAGATAAGCTGTTTGGAGTAAATACCAAGAATACAAAAACGGAATTCACAAATAGACTAAGACTCATTATCGCTGTATTTTCATTATGCTTTATCGTTATGATCGTTGGAGTGTCCTTTTTAGATTGGTGGTTTGTAGAAATGACATCCACGTTTCTTGTTGGGGCTATCCTTATTGGGATTATTGGAAAGGTCAAAGAAAGTGTTTTCGTAGAGGCGTTTGCAAAAGGTGCAGCCGATTTACTAAGTGTTGCCTTTATTATAGGTATCGCCCGGGGTGTTACCATTTTAATGGAAGATGGACTTATTAGTGATACCATTTTATATCATGCAAGTTTAATAACAGAAGGAATGAACAAAGGGGTGTTTACAAATGTCATGTTCTTTATTTATGGTGGTTTATCTTTTTTCATGCCATCATCATCCGGATTGGCTGTTTTAACCATGCCTATTATGTCCCCCTTAGCAGATACTGTGAATATTGGAAGAGAGACAATCGTCGATACCTATCAATATGGTATGGGCCTATTTTATTTGATCAATCCTACAAGTTTAATATTAGCGGCCTTGGCTATTGTGAAAATAGGGTTCAATAAGTGGTTGCAATTTATTATGCCACTTCTTTTACTATTGCTGATAACAACCATGATTTTGTTGACTATTTCCGTGTATTAAATATAAAAAAGCACCTAGCATACTATAAAAATTAAATTTTATGAATTCAATCACCTTGCATACCAAGGCCCTTGTCCAAACGCTCATGGCAAAAGCTGAGGACGGTGTTCAAATGTCAGAGGTCTTTTTAGTTGCCTGTGGAGGTTCACTAGTAGATCTCTACCCCGCCAAATTTTTTCTGGGGAGTGAAAGCTGTCTATTGCGTTCTGATCTTTATACGGCCAACGAGTTTGTTCATACGGTACCGAAGGTACTTGGAGAACGGTCGGTTGTCATCTTGTGCTCGCATAGTGGAGATACGCCAGAGATGGTTGAGGCGGTGAAAGTTGCAAAATCAGCCGGTTCACTCACGGTCACATTAACTCACAATAAGTCATCTGATATTGCGGATTTTTCGGATCATAATGTTGTATACGAGTGGGGTGATGAATCTAGTGTTCAAAATAATCCGATGGCAATCACGCTGGCACTTTGTCTTGAAATATTGCAACAGTCAGAGGGCTATGCGGATTACGACGAATTCCAGGATGCTTTACAAAAGATAGACGATGTCGTTGCAGTAGCACGTAACAAAGTGGGTGAGCGAGTTGTTACATTTGCAGAGACCTATAAGAATGAGAATATGTTCTATACGTTATCGAGCGGAGCAAGCTTTGGACATGCGTATGGCTTTGCGATCTGCTCCTTGATGGAAATGCAATGGCTACACGCGAGTGCAATTCACTCTGGTGAGTTTTTTCACGGTCCTTTCGAAGTTACAGACAGAAAAACCAATTTCATTGTGTTGGTGAATGAAGGCCGCACACGCCCACTTGATGAGCGGGTGATTGTCTTCCTTAAAAGGTATGCCAAAAATTATGTAATAATCGATGCCAAAGAGCTGGGTATTGATGTACTTCCAGCGTCCGTAGTCGAGTTTTTCAATCCGATCTTGTTCTATAGCGTCCTGTGTGACTACCGAGAGGCATTGGCGAAAATTCGTAATCATCCACTTGAAACACGCCGTTATATGGGTAAAGTGGAATACTAATATTGAGGATGGAGGATAACAGAATGAAAGTTATAGGAATCGGGGACAATGTCGTGGACGACTATGTTCACAATCGGACAATGTTTCCGGGTGGTAACGCGCTCAATTTTTCGGTATATGCTTCAATGTTGGGTTGCGACGCAGCTTATCTAGGCATTTTTGGAAGCGATGACAGTGCTAAGCATGTGCGACGTACACTCGCCGAAATAGGCATAGATAGTTCCCATTGCCGCTCTGTTGACGGACCAAATGGTCATGCAATTTTGACAATCGAAGATGGCGAGCGAGTTTTTATTTCATCGAACGAAGGTGGAGTTAGCAAATCCGTTCCAATGGTATTCATTTTGGACGATCTCGATTACTTGCAATCGTTTTCAATCGCGCATACCAGTGCGTATAGCTATATGGATAGCTATCTACCCCAATTACAACAATTAAATCCATTGGTCAGCTACGACTTTTCGGATGACTTCAACAGCGACCATGCGCTATCCCTATGCCAGTATATCGACATCGTTTTTTTTTCCTGTGCCGAATGGACGGAAGAATCAGCAATGGTACTTCTTGAGAAAGCTGTGAATAGCGGTTGTACCATCGCAGTGGCTACACGGGGTCCCCATGAAGTAATTCTCTTCGATGGTCGATCTTGGTTTCGACAGGCTCCCCAGGCAGTGATACCATCAGACACGCTCGGAGCAGGAGATGCCTTCATCAGCGGATTCCTTATTTCCTATGTAGGAGGTAAAGCCAACACCGGTGTTCAGCCAGCCTCGTTGATTGAAAACTCCCTTGAGAAAGCCACTTCATTCGCTGCAGAGATTTGCCAGGTGCCAGGTGCTTTCGGACACGGCTTACGCTATTGAACTGTGCATTCACTAGAAAGCGGATGGTACGGCAAGTGTAAAATAGAAGCGTTTAATCAATTATATTTGAAAAAACTTAAAATACCAACTATGATAAAATTAAATATACTTTCCATATTCCTACTATTTTCCTTAGCTATCTCGGCACAAGAAAAAAAACAAGATTCAACCTCAGTGCCAGAACCTAAGTCATTTATTACCACTCATCAAATATCAAACGGGGGTAAAATAATTAGATACAAGGCTATCGCATCAGAAACATATTTAAAAAATAAATCTGATGAGGCAGTTGCTTCTATATGGTCTGTAGCATACGTTCAAGAAGGATTAAGTGACTTAACAAAACGCCCAGTCACTTTCGTTTTTAATGGAGGTCCCGGATCGGCATCAGTGTGGCTGCATATGGGAATGTTTGGTCCTGAATTGGTAAAAGTAAACTCTGACGCCAAAGAAGATGACGGTGCTGCACCTTATAATTTAGTGAATAATAAAAATGGATTACTTGATCTTACAGATATTGTTTTTATTGATCCTGTTGGCACTGGCTATAGCCGAGTTGTTGGTAAAGGTAAAGTTGAAGACTATTGGGGTCTAAATGAAGATGCTAAATCCATAGCTCAATTTATGAGACAGTGGATAACGAAAAATAATCGTTGGTTTTCACCAAAATTTATTGCTGGTGAAAGCTTTGGTACTACTAGAGCGGTTGCTGTGGCAAATACTTTAGAGAAAGATGGGCAAAACATGGCATTAAATGGCTTAATACTTATTTCTCAAGCCTTGGATTATGCTGGCTCAACATCAGTTCACGACAATATAACTTCTTATCTCACATACTTGCCCAGTATGGCTGCAACAGCTTGGTATCATAAAAAAGCAGGACAAGGTAAAACACTGGAATCATTTATCAATGAATGTAGGAACTATACCTTCAATTCTTATGCTTATGCTCTGTATAGAGGATCATTACTCAATGAAATTGAAAAAAATGAGGTTGCTGAAAAGTTGAGCTATTTTACTGGTTTAAACAAGGACTATATTTTAAAATCAGACCTTAGGATTTTAATGCATAGATTTCAAAAAGAACTGCTTGCTGATCAGGGTCTTGCTCTTGGCAGATTAGATGGTCGTTTTATGGGAAATGAAATTGATAAATTATCCGATGGCCCCCATCTAGGTGATCCATCAAGTTACCAGGTAAGTGCGGCGTATACTGCTGCCCTAAATCATTATAATGCATCTGTGCTTAATGTAAAAATGGATCGACCTTATATAACATCTAATGATAAAATTTATAAAAATTGGAAATGGAGAACTGTTCCTCTGGGGAAACAATGGGAACCTGATTTTATTAATGTTGCTCGAAAATTGAGCGAAACAATGAGAAGGAATACTGAAATGAAAGTTATGGTTGCGTGTGGGTATTTTGATTTGATTACTCCTTTTTTTGATGCTGAATACACTTTTTCCCGTAACGGATTAGAGAGAGAGAAAGTAGAAATGACCTATTACGAAGGAGGCCATATGATGTATACACACGAACCTGATTTTATAAAATTGTCGAATGACATTCGAGAATTTTTATCGAATTGAAAACAAAAAAAAGCAAGGCTAACAACGG
>CAZYQR010000010.1:0-23049 GCA_964649755.1 uncultured Maribacter sp.
GTATTCACTTCCCCTCTATATTTCTTTAAGGTAAAATTGGTTGATGACCATTCCGTATCATAAGGTAAAGAGGTGAAAGTGGTGTAATACATATCTCCATCTTGATAAAATATTGTTGCTGCCCTAGTATCGCCAGGTTCAAATGCATCCACTAAATCTTGGGTGGGTGCCCACCAGCCTAATTTACCTCCTGGAGCTCCGTTACCGGCATCCCAGTACCAACCTCTTCCAGTACCTTGGGAAGCTTTAAAGTTTTCCGAATGGGTATCATCAAAAACCCAAAGGTTATCATCAGAAAAAGGACCTCCATATTGTACTTCAAAAATTGATTCTGCATTGTTTTCGTTGTCAAAAGCAAAAACACTTTCGTAATCAGGCAGTAGCATATAGGGGCCATTTTGTATCACATCTTCAAAAGCTGTAATGGCAGCAGCCCAATCTTGTTTCCATACGTTTACCTTTCCAATATAGGATTTAGCGGCCCATGCGGTTGCCCTACCGGTATTACCACTATCCCAAGCATCTGGAAGACCGGCCGCAGCAGTATTTAGATCTGCTAGTATTGCCGTGAACAATTCATCCTGTGTTGCATTGGGCAATGCCAAATTATTAATATCGGTTAAAACTTCCGTCGCCAAAGGAGGAGTGCCGAACAATTTCAAGGCTTGAAAATGGAACCAGGCACGAAGAAATTTGGCTTCGGCATCCAAAACCGTTTTGTCATCTGCAGTCAATTCATTCTCGCCTTCCAAATTTTCCAAAACCACATTGGCACGGAAAATGCCTTCATAAATCTGGGTGTAGACAGCAGCGTATGGTACATCACTGGCTCTTATCTGCAAATTATCTATGTCTTGGGAAATCCCGTCTGCATTAACATTGTCAGCTGCAACATCATCGGTTATTGTCATCGTAATTTTCCAAAATTCACCTCTTTCAGAAAGTGTTTCTGTACTGGTACCCCAAAAATCCTGTATAGAGGAATAGGCCGCAAATATGGCCCCATCAAAATTAGCCCTTGTCTTATAAAAAGAATTTTGGGTAATCCTATCCAACGGTTCCAAATCCAATTCATCATTGCACGAAAAAACGCCAAGGAAGAAGAGACTAGCGATAAATACATATATTTTTTTCATAATCATTTTATTATAAAGATATTAAAGTTATAGCCTAATTAAAAGTCACTGTCCACCCCAGCTGTACAATTCTCGGTAGTGGAGAAACCCCGCCGTCCTGCCCAGTGGCGAGAGTGAAGTCTCCTTTCTGGAAGCTCTGTGCCCGGGTAACTTCTGGGTCAAACCCTGAATAACTGGTAAATGTCGCTAAGTTTTGAACAGCTAAATAAAAGCGCATATTAGAAATAAAGTTATTTGTCCAGGAAGCGAGTTTTTGCTGTGAAAGGGTATATCCCAATTGCAAATTTTGAATACGCATATATCCCGCATCTTCTATCCAACGATCTGAATAACGATTGTTGGAATTGGGATCGTCCCTGGTCAAACGAGGATTGGAACTTGAAGTGGCAGTACCTTCCCCTGTCCAACGATTTAATACCTGTGTACTAAAGTTACTGGAGCCTGACAGGTCTTCCAAGCTTTCTCGAGCTGCATTGTAGATTTGCTTATCACCTACACCACGAAGATTAATGGAAAGATCCCAACCTTTATAGTCTGCTCCCAGATTTATTCCGTAGTAAAAACCTGCAAAAGGACTTCCTAAAATTGTTCTGTCCCCAGCATCGACTGTACCATCCCCATTGACATCAACAAAACGGACATCCCCTGGTTCAGCACCGCTGGAATTGGCATCTGGTAAAGCTGCGCTGACTTCCGCAGCATTCTGATAAAGACCATCGGTCTTATAGCCATAAAAATGACCTAAAGATTCACCTTCAATGGTCCTATGTGTCTGCGCGCCACCAATTCCTGAAATAATTTGAGGTATTTGACCCAAATCTGTAACTTCATTATTTACTGTTGTGATATTACCGCCAATGCTGTAATTAAAATCCCCAATCGCATCATTATAATCAAAAGCAAACTCAATTCCATTATTTTTTATCGACCCAATATTGGCATCTGCTGGTAAAAAATAACCAGATACATAAGGTAGTGGTAAACCAAGTAAAACATCATCAGTAGTTTTATGATAATAATCCGCAGTTATGGAAAGCTTACCTTTAAGAAAGCTGGCATCTACACCAATATCTGTTTGTGTACTGGTTTCCCATTTTAGATCGGCATTGGCAAAATTAGTCGGTGTTGGGGCGTTCACAACGTTTTGACCATCCCCTATAACATAAAATATATTTGTGTTCAAAGCACTTAAATAGGCAAAGTTCAAACCTGTAAATTGATTACCTGATTGCCCCCAACTTGCGCGCAGTTTAATATCATCAATAAAATCGCTTTCAGGGAAAAAATCTTCCTGTGTCATTCTCCACCCCGCAGAAATCGACGGGAAAACATCATCCCTATTTTCCTCAGCAAAACGAGAAGTGGCATCTCTACGAATATTAGCAGTTGCCAAGTACTTGCCTTTATAATTGTAGCTTACACGCCCTAACCAACCTTGTAAGGTCCATAAATCTGCTTCATTGGCTGCAGCTACCGCTGTACCCGTTGAGGGGAAATTAATATTTACAAGATTACGGCCTTGTACTCTAACTTTATCAAATTCAAATTTAGTTTGTTCAAAACCTACCAATGCAGAAAAACTATGGTCACCATCGCCAAAGGTTTTATCATACTGAAGTGTGGCCGCGGTGGTCACGGTCAATTCATTAGGGCGAGAATCAATCCGCAAGGATTGTCGGGTTGAATTACCGTCAAAAGAAGTTTCTGTTTGCAGAAAATCCCCATTACCTACATTATAATCTATACCTATAGAGGGTCTAAATTTTAAGCCATCCAATATTTCCAATTCCGCATAAAAATTCCCCAATACTTTTCTTGTTTCAATGGTCGTCAGATTTATTCTGGGATCTGTTCTGAAAACATAATTGCTTGCTGACCCTTCTCCAATTGTTGAAGGGTTTTCCTGATTGTAACCAAAGGGGCCATTAGGGTCATAAATTTTAAAATATGGCGCATTACCCGCTGAACTGGCCCCAGCAAGTAAACCCCCACCTTCTGCTTGTGTAGATCGGTCCGTATAACTTATCGACAAAGATTGACCAAAACGCAACCTTTTACCAACATTAATATCCGAGTTGGCCTTAAAAGAATAGCGTTCAAAGTCCTGTGCCCTTTCAATACCTTCTTGTTCCAAATAGCCTCCCGAAATAAAATAGTTGGCATTCTCATTGCCTCCGCTCACACTAACGTTATGGTTTTGTACGAAACCTGTTTGAAAAACAGCATCCTGCCAATCAACAAAGGGTTGTCCACTAAACTCTGAAACATCCCTACCCAATTCTCCTTGTATATCTATATACTGTTGAACATTAAGTACATCTATTTCGTCTCTTACACTACTTGCAGCAGCATAACCGTTATAAGTTACCGAGGCTGCACCTGCCTTACCTCGTTTAGTAGTTACAATAATTACCCCATTGGCCCCTCTTGCCCCATAAATTGCCGTAGAAGCTGCATCTTTCAATACATCTATTGATTCAATGTCGCTGGGATTGATGCCTGCAAGGGGGTTAGAATCCGTAGTTGAAGAAGTATTTACAGTAATATTAGTAGTGAGTACCAAGGGAACGCCATCTATTACCCATAACGGGTCGTTGACACCAGGAGTTCCAATACCACGTATACGAACATTAATAGGTGCACCTGGATCCCCACTGCGATTGGTTATATTAACACCCGCTATTGTACCTGCCAATACTTGATCTGGACTGGTAAGGGGTTTTGTAGCTATTTCTGTAGCCCCTATTGACCCTATTGAACCAGTAAGATCCGCTTTTCTTTGAGTACCATAACCCACTACAACCACCTCGCTTAATTGACTGGCATCTTCTGCCAATGATACATTTATAGAAGTTCTTCCGTCAACTGCGATTTCTTGGGTTGCGAAACCAACATAACTAAATATCAAAGTAGCACTGCCATCGGCCGATATGGTATAATTACCATCAAAATTGGTCTGGGTGCCATTGGTGGTTCCTTTCTCAACTATACTGGCCCCAGGCAATGGGGAGCCGGTATTATCAGTGACCGTACCAGAAATGGCATTTTGAGCGTACACTGATTGTACCCCGAATAAAAGTACAATAATGAATATCAGGCTAAAAGCCTTTATTTCATTATATCTCTTAAGGTTTTGTTTCATAATCAAAAGGTTTAAGTTAGTTATTCTGATAAAAGTGCTATTTATTTTCAATCTATTCTAAAAAGTCGATTATAACCGCATAATGCTCTATGATACACTATGCTACTTTGCCAAATTTAAAAAAAATGTAACACAAAAATGAAAAAAATGAAAAAAAACAATTATTTAACATATTGAATTCAAGGGAATTCCCCTATCACAATCAACAAAATATGCCATTTTTAGATTATAATTATGATAAAAAAAATTACTGAATTCGTAAAATTACCAGTGCTTTAAAACTTTTAAAAAGTGCTCTCAAAATACTTTGTATTGTATATTACTCTGAAAATCATTGATGCCTAGAAATTGAAGATTCGATTTGAGCAGACAATGTGTATTTCGGTTTTTGGCCCAAAAACCTTTATTGAATGTAAATTAATAATACTATGGTCAAAAATATAGGTTGTAAACATTTTCTTTAGTTTTACCTCAAAATTATCTTGATTATATTTGAGAAGTACGATACCCATATTCATATGACATTGATCGATAAAATAATAGAACTAAAAAAAAATCATAGTCTATCAAAACATGAACAGTTAGTCTGTGGAATAATAGAGTCGATTGAAGAGGGGATATTGAAAAGAGGAGACCAACTGCCGTCTATCAACAAAATGGTAAGCGAACTGGGATATGCAAGAAAGACAATAGTTAAGGCTTATGAAGAACTTAAAAAAAGAGGACTTGTAGAATCGAAAAAGTTAAAAGGGTATTTTATTGTAAGTGAAGAAACCAAGGTTACACTCAGGATAGCACTGCTCCTATTTGCTTTTCAACGATTTCAGGAAGAATTTTACAACACCTTTAGAAAAGAACTTGGGAAGCGATTTCAAATAGATGTATTCTTTCATCATAATAATATGGAGGTCTTTGAAACTATCTTTTCGAATATTCAGGGAAAATATGGAATGTATGTAATTGCTCCCATTCCAAATCAGAAGTCTATCTCACTTTTGCAAAGCATCGCGCCGAAAAAGCTGTTGATAATTGACAGATATCTTGCAATGCCCGAAGACTACTCATATATATCTCAGAAGTTTGGGGAAAACACCTATGTGAAGTTCGTTGAACTCTTACCAGAAATCAGAAATTACAAAAAGTTTGTTCTTATAGATAGTTCTTCAGATTCTTCCGTGGATGTTATAATTGCCTTCAATAAATTCATATCTGACTTTAAAATAAAGGGCACCACACAGAAAAAGTATAAATCAGGATCCCTTAAAAGAGGCACGCTTTACTTCTTTACAAGCGATACGTTTTTATGGGAAGTACTTAGAGACTGCCGGAACAGTGGATATATAGTGGGTAATGACATCGGTATTTTATCGCACGATGATCATGTGGTAAAGGAAATTGTATTTGGTGGTATAACCACGATTTCATCAGATTTTAAGGAGATGGCGAGAAAGGCCGCAAATCACATAAAACAAGGAGAGAAGACTCAAATTATTATGCCCTTTAAGCTAATAATGCGCAATTCGCTCTAACGATATTCTAAAGTCACTTTATTTTTGCATAATAACCATAACACAATCTCTTTAATTGAGTCAAATTAGAAATCATAAATCTCCATTAAAATGAAAAAAATTATACTTGCTTTATTATTTGCTTGCTTCATGAACTTCACTCTTATTGCACAAGAAGATATCCTGTTAAAGGATTATGACCCGGTTTCTATATATAAAATTCCAAAAACAAGGGTAGGAAAAGCGAAATATCCTGTTATTGATATGCACTCCCATCCTTACGCTGCTACAGCTGCTGAAATTGATGAATGGGTTAAAACCATGGATAAATTTGGGATAGAAAAAACAACCATTTTAACCAAACAGACAGGAAAAGTATTTGACAGTATTTTAAAAGTGTATTCAAAATATCCAAATCGTTTTGAAATATGGTGTGGAATTGACTTTAGCGGTTATTCAGAAAAAGGTTGGAGCAAAAAGGTCGTTAAGGAGCTAGAACGATGTTTTAAGTTAGGCGCAAAAGGTGTTGGTGAAATAAGCGATAAAGGGCTGGGTATTTCAAATTCAAAACAATCGCCAAAATATGTTATGCACATAGATGATGAAAGATTGCAGCCTTTTTTACAAAGATGCGGTGAATTGGGAATGCCGATCAATGTTCACGTAGCAGATCCTTATTGGATGTACCTGCCCATTGATTCCCACAATGATGGCCTCATGAATGCAGATACATGGAGAATAGACCAATCAAAGGAAAACTTACTTTTACACCAACAGTTAATCAATACTTTAGAAAATGCCGTGGGTAAAAATCCTGGAACTACCTTTATTGCATGCCATTTCGCCAATTGCAGCCATGACTTAAGTATTTTAAGTAATCTATTGGAGAACTATCCCAATTTATATGCCGACATTGCTGCAAGATATGCCGAAACTGCACCAGTACCTAGGTATACAAAAGCGTTTTACGAAAAAAACCAGGATAAATTGCTTTACGGAACCGATATGGGATTCGAAGCATCTATGTATGAAACTACGTTTCGTATTTTGGAAACCCAAGACGAGCACTTCTACGAAAAAGATTTATTCAGTTACCACTGGCCACTAAATGGTTTAGGCCTTAGTGATGTGGTCTTAAAGAAATTGTATTCTGAAAACGCAAAAAAAATTATGGATTAAAAAATCTGGAAGTATATTTCTATTAAGGGTTCTTCACTGCAACACCGTCATATTAATAAATAGAATGCTTTATTTAAAAGACGGAATTAGATATTTTCATTAAATCACAGTAATACGCTACGCTAATAGTCCTCTTTGATCCAATTGTATGGTTTTCTCTTAATCCAAAGGCCACGGGTGAAATCGGGAAAAGTCTGTGGTTCCCCATTATTCTCAATTGACACTTCAGATAAAGGTGTTATAGCACTCCATGCCGCAGCATCGTAAGCATCCATCGGTGGTGCTATGTTCAACTTGGCAGACGCTACAAAAGAATTTATTACAAAGAAATCCATTCCCCCATGTCCTGCGTCTTCGGCATATGCGCCATATTTTTTCCAAAGGGGATGGTCATATTTTTGCAACCATTCATCTGCCACATCCCATTGGTGAGGTTCTGATTTTCCTTCGACATATATTCTATTCCCATCTACTTCCCAGAGACCATTTGCTCCTTGTACTCTAAAGCCTAAAGAGTAAGGCCTTGGAAGGTTACAATCATGGGTCACAATAATGGTCTCCCCGTTTGCCGTTTCTATGGTGGATGTAATTACATCGCCTTGTTTAAACTTCACTTTGGCATTAGGATGATTTTCAGAGCTGTTATCAACTATATAATTATGGAGTCCAATAGATTTAGTGGCACTCGAAGTCATAGAAACAAATCTGTTACCCCGGTTAATATCTGCCATTACAGCGATAGGCCCAACGCCATGGGTAGGATAAACGTCCGCATTGCGCTTTACAGAATGTTCTGTGCGCCATTTTGCCTCGGAAATCCCTTTTTCTCCAAATTCAACACCCTTCCCAGATGCATCGATACCATCATTGAATTTTACATGTCTTAGATCATGCTGATACCCACATCGAAAATGCACCAATTCACCAAAAACGTTTTGACGTACCATATTAAGTATGGCCAAAATATCACGACGGTAATTTACGTTTTCCAAGATCATCATATGGGTACCCGTCTTTTCATGGGTATTGACCAAGTCCCAACATTCCTCCAAAGTATTGGCAGCAGAAACCTCAACGCCGGCATATTTACCGGCCAGCATCGCATCAACAGTCATTCGAGTGTGCCATAGCCAAGGAGTGGCAATGATAACCGCGTCTACTTCTTTAAGTTCCAATAAATTTCGATAGTCATAATCATTACTACCAAATACTTGAGGAGCCTTGCTGCCAGATTTTGAAATCAAATCCTTAGCTATTTTTATTCGCGAGGGATCCACATCGCAAATGGCGGTCACATTTACATCCTTTCGCATTAACAGGTTGCTAAGATGATTGGTGCCACGAAGCCCTACTCCTATCATCCCTACATTCAATTTTTCGTTTTCGTTTGTTTCAAACATGCCGTAAGTTAAACTTGGAGCCGTCAAAATACCTGCTCCAATAACTGATGTCTTTCGAATAAAATTTCTTCTGGATTTCATATTACTATTTAATTTTTTGTGCGGATATTCTAATTATTATCCCACTTTTAATAATTCTTCTACATGTATTCAGGAGGGAATAAAAAACATTTCCCGATACTAATTCTTTGATTATTATTCGATGTTGCAACAAATAACATTTGGTACAAACAAAATTTCGAATCAATTAAATTATCTTTAGTACACTATAATTTAAAATGATTATTAAAGTACAAAAATTATCTAATTGTTTGAAGTTCATCTCATCTTAATAATTATTGATGACTATTATAAAATCGTTTAATTCTAAATCTCAGTTATGAAAAACACTATTTGTCTTTTAATTGCCTTCATGAGCCTTATGGCTTGTAAGCAAAAGTCAGAACAGCAATCATCAAATGATACTCAGGTTGTTTCAATTGATAAGGAGGCTATTAGAAAAATTGATGTTCACTCCCATTATAAGTATTCACGTACTTATTTAACCACATTGTACAAAAAATGGAATATGCAGTCGGTTTTGGTTGATGTTATCAAAGCTGATTCCGCCGGAATTTCCAGAAGTTGGGACGCATATTTGACTCATACACAGGCAAATCCCGATTTATTCTCCCTCTGCTCTTCATTTATAGGTGTTGGTATAGATTCTCCGGATTTTGCACAGCAAACCATTGATCGATTAAGTGAAGAAATCAATTCTGGGGCCCGAATGGTCAAGGTGTGGAAGAATTTTGGCATGGTCACAAAAGATAAGAACGGTAATTTTATACAAATAGATGATCCACGCCTGCAACCCATATGGGATTTTTTAAAAAACAAGGGGATTCCTGTAATGGCACATATCGCCGAACCTGAGCAAGCATGGAGACCGCTTGATGACCCTAACAATCCACATTATGGCTACTACACAAACAACCCACAGTATCACGCCTATAAAATCCCGGAAATTCCTTCCTATGAAACGATTATCTCGGCAAGGGACAGATGGATTGAAAACAATCCAGAGCTAAAGATTTTGTGCGCCCATCTTGGGAGCATGTCCAATCATGTTGAAAAGGTTGCCGAACGTTTGGATAAATTTCCAAACATGTACGCAGAAACTGCCGCACGATTTGGGGATTTAGCAAGACAGGATACTAAAGAGGTGAGGGCATTCTTTGAAAAATATCAGGATAGGATCATGTTCGGTTCTGACTATGGGAATTCAACACCACAAGATGCGATGACAGACGCTGAGCTCAACGAGGAGCAAATGGATCTTGATGCCAACTATGAAACGTTGTGGAATTACTTGAGTGGAACGGACTCATTAGTGGTAAGGGGTCAAAAAACACTGGGTTTAGGCCTTCCTACTGAAATTCTAAGCAAAGTCTACTTTGAAAACACCGCTAACTTCTTGAAGCTTGAATAGATTATGATTTTTTAGCCATTCCAAAGAAGGTTGTTTTTTTGGGCTTATCAGAAAAGCGTTGTATTTCGTAGGTTATCGCCTGTGCCGTTTAATAAAAAGTTATCTGTCTTCTTTTCCTTCCTGTAACTAGACTTGTATACCGTTCAATCAATCAATATATGGTTTTATGGCTAACAGCATATTTTAATATGTTCTGTGAATTGGTGGTTTCATAATCTAGCCTTGGATAAATATTTATGGGCGTTCGGACATAAAAAATAGGGTTTTGTCCTTTTTGGTTTGCGTTTACCGCGTAGAATAAGTTCTTTCACGAAAAATAATCTAACAATTTAAAACGTAAAATCATGCTTAAAAAAACACTTTCATTTGCACTCCTGGCTGCCATGGTCTTTGGAGCATTAGGTACCGTAGAGGCCCAAGAAGGCACTATGGAGGACCCTATTTGGGAATCAATTATTTTAACTCCTGATAACACCAAACTTAAGACGCTTGGTGAAAATATGCGAAAACACAACCAGAAATATCATAAAGAAGGCCCTTATAGTGTCACCGTATACAATGTGTCTACAGGGCCCAATACAGGTAAAATGGTATGGATGATGGGGCCTTTGAAATTTGCCGACCTTGATGGTAGGCCTGCAGCCTCCGGACATGATGAGGATTGGCGTGATAATGTTATGCCTTATGTCAAAAAACTACAAAGCGGGGAATATTGGGCACAGGACGATAAAGCTTCGAATACCGGTATGCTTACCCCTGATGCTTCTATCTATCCCATCTTGCATATTAGATACTGGGAAATTAATTCAGAACACGGTCATAGTTTGGATCGCATGTTTAAGAATATTAGTGATGCCGTAAAATCTATGGATGGGGATAATCCTTGGGGCGTTTATGAAAACCTATTTCGGCAGGGCGACATGGGAAGGCATTTCGCTACTGTTGGATTCAGCAAAAAATGGGCAGAATATGATGAAGATCCAAAATTTAAGGCGGCCTATCTAAAGACCCATGGAGATAATTCCTGGGATGCCTTTATCCGTGATATGGACCAGGTATTTGATAATAGCTGGGATGAAATTTGGACGTATGACAAAAGCCTTAGTGGTGATTAGACATCTAATTTTTTTATATGGAACCCCTGGAAACAGGGGTTTTTTTATCTCTCTAATCTCTTATAAAAACAGCAATCATAAAAATAACCTAGTTTGGTTATTTACGCTATTAAACTTTTGTTGGGCATATATGGATTGTGGTATTAAAAACAGAAAACCAAAAACCCAATCTATACCACTTAGACGCAATTTCCCTATTAGGGGCATATGCTCATGTTATACTTGCGAAATGCCAAATTATCGATAAAACGCACCTAAAATGTTATCAGACCACAACTATTGGCACTTTCACAACAATTATTATGCCTTTCACCACTAAAATTTGTATCTTATAAATACTATTAATTCTTGTAAAACCCACTATTATGGAAGCAAATTCAAAAGAGCACCCCGTATTAAATGCATTTCTTTTGGTATTGAATGTAGGCTTAGAAGTAATACTGGCGTTTATAGCCCTTGGATTTTTAATTGGCATATGGGGCTATTTAAGCTAAACACAAAGGCCGTACTACCGTCATTTTTCAATATATAGTTGAGGTGCATTTTTTTATGAGAGGACTAAGCACTTAACCATAAAAGTAAATATCAGTTGTTTCAGCCGCAGCGAAGTTGCCGGCATTATGAATATCCTTCATTTAGGAACGGTAATGCTATTGCTGCTCACGGTAGTTGGAAAGATCCAACATTATGGTTCCTTTTTTTATGTCTTCCGAGCGTTTCAATTTACGATCTACTTTTACATCTTGGCCCAGAAAACTAAGCGGTATTCGAATTCGCTCTACCTCAAACTGAATTTTAATCTGCCGGGGCAATATCGACGTGGCATTGGTATATGATAAAAAGACATCGTAGCTACCATCTCTCCGCGTGCTTATTTTCGATTGTGCAATTCGATTTTTGCTAACATTCAAAGTAAGTTCTGCAATGGAGAAATTTGCCTTATCGGAAGTAGGGATAACGTTAATCACTTTTAGACTGTCTCCGTCACGTATTTGAAACCCTCTTTCTATAGTTATAAATGGATATTTAAAAAGCTGTTCAAGAGCAAAGTCCAATCCACCTTTTGGAACGAGCATAAAATCGTCCGTCAGGATCTCGGCGGGTGATCCCTTGCGGTAGATCAAGGTGCCTGTCTTTTTCGGCATGTTGATAAAATTAATAGCTACGTCAAGGGACATATCAGCGGTAAACCCGCCTATACTGTCCAGTCGTTGTTTAATATGTAGAAGGTCTGGATCTATCTCTGTATGCTGCGCTATCGAGACCAGACATATAGGAAGAAGGAGTATTGTAAGTAGTGCTCGCATTAGTCTATATCTTTTGTCTTAAAGATGTAAATTCCCAATAGGGCCATAAGCGTCGTATACAAAACGATTAAACTGGTTTTCAAAATGATTTGAAACCAAGGAATATCGGGGTAAAAGAAAAACTGCCAGCTTTGATTTAATTTAAAATAGAATGCGTTATTTAAGAATTCTGATCCAAAATCTATTTTCATAAGGAGATTCGATATTACAATAAATAATACAGAGACTATCCAGGTTTTAGTTACGTCCTTAAGGATCACGGCCAGTGTGAGGCTGGTAACCGAATAAAAAACCATAGAAAAAGCTCCTGCTACAAAGGCCAGAACAATGCGCAAAAAGGCGTCTGACTGCTCATAGAAATTTAAACCATCTAGCAGAACCACTAGATCTCCTCTTCCAAAGATGATATAGGAAAAACCCAAAGAAGTAACTAATAATAAGAGCACTATCACGACGGAAAATAGAATTCCCACGAGGTATTTGCTCGACAGGTATTGCACCTTGCTCACCGGTTGCATCATGACGGTTAAAAGGGTTCGATCTTTGTATTCGGAAGTTAATAGTCCTGAGACCACAATCATCAAGATAAGTGGTAAATGAAACCACATTGAATTTAGGATAAGGTAGGTAATCAAGTTTCCATTGACTAAAGTCCCTTCAAAGTAGAAGGATTCCCGAAGTTGACTGAGTAAGATTTCGATGATCTCATTTCCTTGATAATATGCACTTAGTAAAACCACTGCTTCAATTAGCATTACGGCGGCTAGTGCATAATAGGTCCGTGATTGCCTCAATAATCGGAAAGTTTCCATCTTTACTAAGGCGATCATTTAGATTCTGATTTAAAAAGTCCGTCCAAATTCAAATCGGGAATCATGCTAGTGACCACTGTTTGTTCTTTGCCCAATTCATTGAAGAGTAGGGGCATTTCTGCTGCTTCGATATTCAATTTCATGCAATTTCCCTCCTCTGTCGCCCCAAAATGCTTGAGCACTTTTGATTCGCTAATACGAGGGCCGTAGAATCGATAGGTATTTAAAAGGATCCCCGTTAATTTTTCAGTCGAATCACTGTGTGTAATTTTCCCGTTCTTTAGTACGGAGAGATGATTACATAATCTACTCATTTCATCAATAATATGAGAAGACAACAAAATACATAATCCTTCTTTCTCAGCCAGTTGCAGGATAAATTCTCCAAAAGCGGCAATGCCTAATGGGTCAAGTCCTGAAAAAGGTTCATCTAAGATAAGGCAACTGGGGTTGTTGAGCAAGGCAATAGCTATGGCTAGGCGTTGCTTCATTCCTGTAGAAAATTTGCTCACAGGATCTTTACGGTCTTGTGAAAGACCTACGCGATGCAAAGCTTCGATTACCTGCTTCTTCTGAAGTGAGATCCCTTGTATTCCGGCAAATACTTTTAAGTTATCAGCGGCACTCAGATAGCCATAAAGGGCCGGTTTTTCGATTATTCCACCAACTTTTTTCGCCCCATTACCAAAAAAATCAACGGTTCCCGAATCGGGGGTTACCAACCCAAGAAAAATCTTAAATAAGGTGGTCTTTCCCGCCCCATTGGCACCGATAAGTCCATGAATATCACCTGCCTTACCGCTGATTGAAACGCCTTTTAAAACCTCAAGTTCTCCATAGGATTTGTAAATCGATTCACCTCTAAAGATCATACGATAGAAATTTCGTAGAGCTGTTGGTAGTCGTATTTAGCATGGTATTTCCGTTCAAGGAAGGTACGGGCCCAGAAACTCTTTTTAAAGAGAAATAAAGGTTCCTTTATCATAAAGTATGGGATATAATGAAACCACTTTACGCCACAATCGGTATAGAAATCTTTAAGTTCGTTGGTCATGCCCAATTCATCTGCAGCGGTGAGCGCGGCCATGCGCTGGCATTTGGAACCTATGTAAGCTTGGGCTATGCGTGGCTGAAAGCCATATAAAAAGAATTGGTCTTTCGTTCTTTTGTAATTCTGAAACCGTGACCAGCCATCCATGATGACAAGAAAAATGTGGACAAATGAAAACATGAAGTTCCATATCCAAATTCCAATAATTAGTGCTGATTCATTCTGAATTGCGAGATCTAGTTTATAACCATAATAGCAAGATTCCATTATAAACAGAATAAGTGCCAAGTATAGTAAATACCCAACTCGGAGATAGGAAAAAAATAGTGGAGGTTGTTGGGGTATTACAATCATGCCAAATGACTTGTTTTTTTCTTAATTAGATGGCCATTTTCCTAGTTTCATTTCGGCAGGCACATTTAAATTTCTTAAATATTGGGAAAATTACTTTTCACTTTAATTTAGATTAATAGAATTGCTAAGGTATTAATTTGGAATCGATAAGGGAAAAAATGACCAACTATCCTAACCATATCGAATCGAATGGTACCTTTTGGTCATCTTGCCTGTCGCGATTCTTTGATATATTCAGTTTCTTTTCCATTACTTACCAATAGCTACAGGGCTCTTGATTTTTTGGCGAAAAAGAAACCTACATATACGTACTTTTTATCCCTACATTACATCCATCCTATCTTATCGTACCTATGAAGAAATTATTCAAAATTTTATTAATCATTCTAGGGCTCTATTTGTTACTTCTTATCCCGTTGCCCCAAAATGAACGTGAACTCCAAAAAGCATCACAAATCCCTTTTGTTTGGGACCAAGATAAGCTTTGGGAAACGTTGGAAATAAATTTTCTAAGAGCTAAAGCAATTCCATCTAAAGAATTGGATTCCATAGTACAGCATATGACTGTTGAAGCAGATAGTATATTAGCCGTCTATGAGGATAAAACGCTACAGCCCGAAGATAGTTATTATGCATTGATAGAGAATAGATTTTTCCAGATTGCTCCGCTAATTGCTGCCCAGGAAAACAAATCAGACTGGTATATCCATTTTTATAACCGTGTAAGAAAAAAGTTGAAATTAGATTCCCGATTTTGGGATATGACAAGTGCTAATTCCCGTAATATCTCTTACCGTATTCTTTATGGTATGAGAGCTACCGTGGAAGAGATTTTATTACAATCCAATGATGATCAGTTTGTCTCAACGATGTTTGTTTTAGACGAACCTTCCGTAACTCCTTACGCAGATATTCTGGGAATAAAAGTACATAGTGGTGATTTGCTCGTAAGCCGTGGTGGAGCAGAGGTTTCCGCTTTTATTTCACGAGGTAATGATTTTCCTGGAAATTTTTCGCATGTAGCCATAGTCCATATTGACCCTAAGACCAACGAACCTTATTTTGTGGAAGCCCATATTGAAAAAGGCGTCGCCATAGCAACATTGGATGAGTATTTAAATGATAAAAAGCTGAGGTTTATGGTGATGAGACCCAGGGCAGATTTGGCGCAAATGATCGCTAATCCCATGCTCCCTCATGAAGCGTCCTTATTTATTTCTGAGGAATCCCAAACCAGACATATTCCTTATGACTTTAAAATGGACTATTACGATTCTTCAGCCATGTTCTGTTCGGAAGTTGGATCATATGCCTACAAAAAATTTGGGATTAATTTATGGGAGTTTGAGTCTACCATCTCCTCAAACGGGATTATTGATTGGTTAAACAATTTTGGTGTTGAAAATTTCGTAACACAAATGCCGTCCGATCTTGAATACGATCCAATGCTTAGCGTTGTAGGTGAATGGAGGGATAAGGAAATTCTTTTTCAGGATCATTTGGACAATGCCGTCATGGATGCTTTGATAAGCCGTGCTAATAAAGGTGAAAAACTAGATTACAATATTTGGATGCTGCCTATAGCAAGGGTTGTTAAGGGGTATTCATTTTTTCTTAATGCCATAGGAAAAGAAGGGGTTATTCCAGAAGGAATGGGGGCTGTGACCGCATTGAAAAATACTGATTTTGTAGACCGATTCAAGAAATGCAAATCATTGACAGAATCAAAAACAAAAGCTTTTGAGAAAGAAAATAAGTATGTACCTCCGTACTGGCAAATGGTAAGAATAGCAGAAAGTAATCTAATGAATTAAGTTGTTCTTATCTGGGAAAAAAAGCAATCCCCAAATATGTATTTAATTATATCTCGAGGTTTAAACAACTATTTTAGCAAATAAAACGTTACCGTTAGAGCTCAATATTACTAGACCTTTTAAAACCTCAATATGGCGGATCATCAGCAACAAATAAAGTTGCTTCTGGAAAAACTAGAAGCATTATTAAAAAAGCAGGATGATTTTTCCGCAGAAATAAATGACTTACGTACCGAAATCCTTTTGCTTAAAGGTGAAGAAGAGCAACCTCCTGTAGTTGAAGAAGATCAAGCTCCTATAGGCGAATTAGAAATCAGCACTCCCAAAGAAAATATTGTTAAAGAACCACCCTTAGAACGCCCTCTCACTAAGTCCAAATTCTCCCGAGATACTAAGAATAAAATTTTAGGTGGTGTTTGTGCAGGCCTGGCAGCTTATTTTGGCATGAATGTGATCATAGTGCGTATACTATGCATACTACTTTCAGTATTTTTTTGTATTGGTATCTTGGTATATATCTTACTCTGGATTATTATCCCAAAAATGGATGCCGCTCCAATAATCGCTATAAAAACTTCCGAAGCGGCAGTCCAAGAGCCAATAAAATATGAGGCTCCCAGAGAGATGAACGCTACGAAAAAGGGGCATTTTGACCTGGAAAAATATATCGGTGAAAATCTGATAAGCAAAATTGGTATTGCCATCTTGATAATTGGGGTAGCCATAGGCGCAAAGTATTCTATTGACAATGATTTAATAAGTCCGTTAGTACGAATCATTCTTGGTTATATTGTCGGTTTATCACTCTTAGGGATCAGCATTAAGCTAAAGAAGAAATACGAGAATTTTAGTGCCATATTGATTAGTGGGGCCATGGCCATCATGTACTTTATAACTTTTGCAGCATATTCTTTTTATGCCCTTTTCCCGCTACTGATAGCCTTTGTTCTTATGGTGCTGCTTACGGTTGCAACTGTTACTACAGCGTTAAATTACAACAAGCAATTAATAGCCCACATAGGCTTGGTTGGCGCTTATAGTGTTCCCTTTTTATTAAGCGATACAAAAGGGGATGCCAGCATTCTTTTTAGTTATATGGCAATAATTAACTGCGGAATACTTTTCATTGCCTTTAAGAAATACTGGAAGCCTCTTTATGTAGTATCATTTTCTATTAGCTGGTTGGTGTTCCTTAGCTGGTATGTTTCAAACTACCAAATAGATAATGATTTCTCAGTAGCCGCCATTTTTCTCTCGCTGTTTTTTGTTATTTTTTATCTTACATTCCTCGCCTATAAGATCTTTAAAAAAGAAGATTTTCAGATTCTTGATGTCTTACTGCTACTGGCTAACTCCTTTGTTTTTTATGGCATTGGCTACAGTCTTATAAATACCACGGTAAACGGCGAAGCCTATTTAGGGTTATTCACGCTTTTAAATGCTGTTTTGCATTTACTTGTTAGCGCCCTTATTTATAAACAAAAGTTGGCGGACAAAAATATTTTCTATTTAGTCTCTGGTTTGGTATTAGTGTTTATTACACTTGCCATTCCCGTTCAGTTAGACGGAAATTGGGTAACCCTGCTTTGGGTGAGTGAGGCAGCCTTGTTGTTTTGGATTGGGAGGACAAAAAACGCGCCACTCTATGAAAAAATAGCATATCCATTAATACTCTTGTCATTTTTTAGCATTACACAGGATTGGAGCCAGGCGAGTTATGCCAATGATGTTATTGAACCTTCCGGGAGATTTACCCCAATACTTAATATTGCTTTTTTATCCTCCTTGATTTTCGTTGCGTTAATAGGGTATATAAACCTATTACATTATAGCACAAAATATAATTCTCCATGGGTTTCGAAGAAACCCATTATGAATATGGTTTCTTATGGCATTTCCAGTATACTTTTAATTGCAATCTATTTTACCTTCTCAACAGAAATATCCCATTACTTTAATCAGCTTTATACAGATTCAATGATCAATGCCACAATAGACGGTGAATCTTATTTAAGTACCATATACAATGCTGATTTAAAAGAATTTAAAGTCGTTTGGATAATTAATTACCTCTTGTTTTTTGTGTCTGTTCTCTCTTTTGTAAATATTTTAAAGCTTAAAAACAGCACCTTGGGATTTGTAAATATGGCTTTAAACACCTTGGGGCTAGTTGTCTTTTTGACCCTTGCGTTATTTATGTTTAGTGAATTGCGGGAAAGCTATATAACCCAGGAGTTATCACAGTATTATAAAATAGGGGCCTCCCATATTGGTATCCGATACATTTCGTACATGTTTGTAGTGCTATTGCTGACTGCATGTTACAAATACATGAAACAAGGATTCATGAAAGGCTTTACTTCGCTATCTTTTGACATTGGGTTGCATATTTCCTTATTATGGATTATAAGCAGTGAATTAATTAACTGGTTAGATCTCTTGGGGTCCTCAGATTCCTATAAACTTGGACTAACGATACTTTGGGGCGTATACGCCTTGGCGCTAATTATACTAGGTATCTGGAAGCTAAAAAAACACCTTCGCATAGGGGCAATTGTTCTGTTTTCCGTGACCTTGATAAAATTGTTTTTTTATGATATTTCGCATCTCAGTACACTTTCCAAAACCGTTGTTTTTTTAGCTTTGGGAGTACTACTTTTGATAGTATCATTTTTATATAACAAATTTAAAGATGATATTTCCGACGAAAAGTAAATCGGTTTTAACCTAATTATTTTTTTCCTTTCTTTTATGCAAGAATTCCAGGTATTTGCCAGTAAACCGGATAGAAGGTGCAATTGGAGAAAAAAGCGAATCAATGGTCTTTACAAATAATTCATTTGTCTTACATTCCAAAATCTTATTTACAGAATAAATTGAAAATTTATCCCAATCCAGTCCATAGGCTTCATCACCTGGATGGAAGTATTTAATATAGCCGTAAACTTTCGCAAAGATCTTTAACCTTTGAACTTCAATAATATCCTGGTTCTTATTTAGTTTAGATTGATCGCAACCTAGAACCAACAAGAAAGTAATCAGGATTGTTAATGATTGTTTTATCATCGTTTATTTGAACTTTCAAGAACTAGACTGGGGCTTTTCATTAAGGGAAAGTTAAAGGTTAAATACGTTTATCACCTTATAACCACGCTCATGTACTTTCTCTTTTAGTAGTTCTTCTGATCGTTACCTTTGATACTTGAATTTTAAACCAAATCAATTATGAAAGTCAATACATTACTCGCTATTCTTGCTTTATTAATATTAAGTGGATGTAATACGTCTGTAAAACCAATAACTGCAAATGAGCCAACTATAAAAGACTATGTTGTTGGAGAACAATGGGAATATACCTGGAAAACCAGTGCTGGAGAAAAGATTAGAGGAGAAGGAAAAACGTTAAAAGAAGTTGTGGTTTATAAAAATGGGTTGGGATTTTTATATGGAAAAGATACTGTTCAAATTACCAATCCGTCATCAGAAAAAAGCGCTACCCCTAATAAAGATTGGCCGTTAGAAGTAGGTAAAAAATGGAGATATGAGAGTGAGGCGCCAAATGGTGAGGGTGACAGAATGACTACAAAACAAGATGCAGAAGTAATTTCTTATGGAGATGTAACGGTAAAAGCAGGAACATTTAAAGCTTTTAAGATTGTGTATACAGGAACGATTAGGAATCATAAGTACTCCAAAACTGGTGGGCCATCGAATGATGTTTGGTGGTATGCACCTGCGTTAAAATCATATATAAAACACACCCAAGATAATGGTGATATTTCTAGTTATTCGTATGTAAATGAATTATCGAAGTATGTTAAACCTTAATTTTTGTTTGATAAACGACTGCAAAATTTAGGACGTGGTGTTTTGAAAATACTGTTAGTTGTCATTTCGACAGAGCGACGAGAAATCTTGTTATTATGAGATTCCTCCTCATTCTTCATCGGAATGACATTTTGCATTTTTGATTTTACTATTTATTTACAAGCTCCCCTCCCATAGTTTTCTGTAAAAATCAATGCAGCAGAAAGGGATTAGATAAAAAGCTGTTTGAGCGTAGCGAATTCTTTTTATTTGTGGCTGATGGTAAAGTAGATTTTAAGTATACTATCTATTACCGCAAAGACGACCTGAACGACATCCTGCGCTCAGGAAATTTGAGAAGGTCCATGGCATGATCTACCGCATCATCGGACTTTCAGATCCAGACAGACCTTAGCAGAACAATTTAAATCTAACGAAAGGCTAACAAAATTTATAGTTCATTGCTAGGTTATCGCCTACTCGGAAAATACTACGGATTTTCCTCTGGTTAGTTTCTTTTCAATTCGTTTGATTAGGTGGTTTTTCAGAACCTGTTTTTCCAACTATTAGGTGAATCATTTCTTTTTTTCAAATATGTGCGACGTTTAGTGTATGATGTCGTAGCATCCTGAAGGGCGCTATGCCTGTACATATTGTTGGTGGCTGGTATTTTTTATATCTGTTTAGTTTTTCCATATTGGAATCTCAATGTAACTATCATTAAACCATTTTATTGCCAATGGTTCTCCTGCATCCTTAATGGTTTCGGCTGAAGGTTCTATACCTGACCCATAGTTGATGATTTCCCAAGGGTGTTTATTGACGTTAGCCACGATTACGAAACGGCTCCCCTTTTTGATTTTCTTGCTTATAATGTAGGAGGCATTAAGAGGAATCAGTTCTTTTTTGTTTGAGATCAACAACTGTCTTTTGCTGTTGTCCTTGGAATAACTTGCTCTTCCTGTATATCGTGAGAGTAAAAAGTATTTATCATCAGCTGTTTGTTCATAGAACGAAATAGAAATATCCATATCACGTTTGTTAATTTCCACAGATAATTGCCCAGTAAATGCACCATTGATGATGAAGTCTTTTCCGAAAGTATCCGTTGAATAAACAATCCCATTACTGGCATCAAGACTATCAATGACCAGCGAAGGGTGAAAGTAGTTATTCATATCCTCTCGGTCTTTGAAATCTACAGTTTGTAGTTGAAAGGATTCCTTTAGAGGTTTTCCTTCCTGCATTTTGTTGTCAGTAAGATACAGACGCAAATTTTGATTGCCTAATGCCTTTAAATTTGGTTTATGTATCCATGTATTTGTGCCCATGACTTGAAAATTTATTTTGTCTTTTAGCAGTCCTGGTTTGGGACCATCTTTGAGAACCCAATCGAACCAATCATAAGTCAAGGTTCTCATATTTACATTTGCCACCGAATCAATTTCATATCCCCTGAGGTTTGTCTTTGGAATTGATTGTGCACCCATATGGTCATAAGGACCTATCACTAGATAATGTTCGGCATTTGGATTATGTCTCTTATGCTGTTTGAAGTACTCAACTGCGGAAATTTGCGTACCATCAAAATAACCAGTAGTAGTCAGTACAGGGATATTAATTTTTGCGTATTCTACGGGAGTTGGAACTAAGGATCTCCAATAATTATCATAAGAAGGATGTTTCATCCATTTTTGAAAATGATTATTAGAATATCCTAAGACACTGTCCATTTTTGAATAAGCATAACCTTTCTCATAAAAGTCCGAAAAAAAAGAAGCAGGGAAGGGTTCTTTACCATATATACTGGAATGTGACCAATTTAACTCAAAACCAAGTTGAACATTGTTTGTCATTGGAAAATCGAAGCCCGGCATTACAGCTACTTGTGGCACAATTGTTTTAAGTGCAGGATGAACATTTTTCACTGCAGACCATTGCGAAAACCCGGTATAACTTCCTCCAAACATGCCAACAGTTCCGTTACTCCATTCTTGCTTACTGAGCCAATCTATAATGTCGTAAATATCCGATTGCTCATTCTCGTAAGGGAAATAATTATCTAAATCTGTCCGTATACCACGAGCATAGGCTACTACTCCTACATAATCTCTGTCTGCAGACCGCTTTGCAAAAATGGCATCACCTGCACCCTCATAATAGGTTGTGTAAAACAATACCACTGGCAAGGGCTGTTTATTCGTCTTATTGCGAACAATTATTGCAGAAATGTCAATTCCACTACGTGTTGGAATTAAGACACTGTCCTGAATGTGATAAATACTGTCAGTCGTAATTTGTTGTTGGGCAAATGACGAGGTTATACTGGTCAGTATTATAAAGAAGGTCGTGAAAAATAATTTCATTTTGTACATTTTAATTTAGTGGGTTTTTTATATCTGTGACAAAGCAACGAAAGGTATTTCAATGCTAAAAGAAAAAGTACAGGAACGCAGATTAATAAGGATGAACGTTTTAAAACAAAAAAAAGATGTTCAAATGAACATCCCTTTTTGTATTTATAAACTATTCCAATTTTTAAACTTTACTGATTGTCGACTTGAAACCTCTAAGGTTTCACCAGTAGTTAATGTAATTTGAAGCTTATTATTAAAATGTGGGTGAATTTCTTTTATGTACTGTGTATTGATGATTTGACTTCTATTGATTCTAAAAAAAACGGTTGAATCTAACTTTTCTTCCAATAGGTTTAACGATCTTTTGATCATCGCCTTTTGGTCGCCAAAGTACAGACGAGCATAATTTTCTAAAGATTCTATGAAGTGTATTTCAGACAAGGGAATAAAATAGCATTTCTCTCCATCCTTGATAAATATTTTTCGATGCATTGGCAGCATCTCTGTTTTTATTTCTTCTTTTTTCGCTAACTCAGCTTTAACTTTTTCTATCGTTTTAGAAAAACGTTCGTCCCGCAATGGTTTTACTAAATAGT
>CAZYQR010000011.1:0-23041 GCA_964649755.1 uncultured Maribacter sp.
CGTTATATTGAAAATGTAGGTAGAAATAAATTGACAATCGATACCATATAGACTCCGCACCTAAAGTATTCATAATCGCACCCAAAGCCCAAGGACCTATACTCGATAATACCATATACCACAAAGCGTACTTCACACATGTATAAGAATTGGTTTTCTTAAATGAAGCCGAAACATATTTCATAAAAAACCTTGCAAACCAATAGGAAGCAATCAAAAACAGGGTAGAGAAAATAATAGATAAAAGGGCATATCCTTGAAAAGGAAACGACAGTAACATGCCTACAAGTGTAAATTGTGTAAACCAAAAAATGCGACGATATTTCAAAGTAAGTTCCTGCTTTTCTAGGAACAACTTATATAACAGCGTCGTTAGCCCCATATAAACCCATCCCAACAGCGCAATATGGGAATGAGTATGAACTATAAACTTATAGGTAACAGGAATTTCAATGGAATGAAAAGAACGCAGTACAACCCCAAGAACAGCGGCAATAATAAAATAGCCTAGAGCTAGGTTTATATGGTTCTTTAAATTTATCATTCAAAAAAAATCTACTAAGAAGTGAATTTAATCTAAAAATCCTTTCTTTTGGACTTATAGGCCAATCGCCATATGGGGAATATCGTCCATAAAAGAAGCATCCCAAGAGAGACGAACAACCCTAAATTGGTACCGAAAAAGGATTTGAATACAGCACCTGTATAACCCAAAAGCGCTGAGATGTCCAATTTCAACAAAATTAGTGTTCGGGATAAATCAATAGGATTCAGCATGGTCGCAACCAATGAGAATTTATCCAGCGGATACTCTTCAAAAATTATCAATGATAATAAAAATAGTCCATCATAAATGACAGCCAGAAACAGCCATAATAAAACGGCATAGCCAAAACCCTTGATTTTATTTTCATTGGATAAGGCAATATTAAATGCCAAAGCTGTGAAAATCAAGGTTAAAAATGCCCCTGTAATCAAGAGCAATGAAAAATCCCAAATGGTATCACTTCGAAAAAGTCCGTATAGGATAAAAGGAATTCCCAATCCCAATACTAGGCTCATTGTTAAAGAACCAGCTACACCCAGATATTGGCCCAAGAATATTGAACTTCTTTTTAAGGGTTGGGCCAGTAGCAGTTCTGTGAATTCCTTAGAATTATAGAAATACATGACCCCGAAGATGGTACTAATAAGCGGGACAAGAACAATGATAACGTTCATCAAAGTAATTACGGCTTTTGAAAGATCATTGTTCAGAAATAGAAGCACAAAGCCCAATGCCAAATAGAATAGAAAATACACATAGCTCCATCGACTGCGCATTAAATCGTAAAAACTATATTTTAGAATCTTAAACATCTGCTGTCTGGGTTGATATGGCCGCTATGGCATGTTCAAAATCGATTTGTTTGGTCTTGGTCATCAATTGCTCAACACTACCTTTGAAATAAATGTCACCCTCTAAAAGATATACAATTTCATCGGCCATTTCCTCAACAAATTGCATGATGTGGGTAGTGATCAATATGGTCTTGCCCTTGTTTTTTTCTTGAAGAATCAATTTCTTCAACTTAATAAGTGAGGCTGGATCCAATCCTGTCGTAGGCTCATCGAGAATTATCAAAGGGCTATCGAACATAAAAGTCAAGACGATATTCACTTTTTGCTTAGTACCACCAGACAGAGTACCCAACTTTTTATTTAAAAATGGCTCAAGGCCAAAAAGATTTATCAACTCTTCTTCCTTACTTTTCTTTTGGCGAAGATCTTTAATCATCCGTATGAGTTCTTTCACTTTTAGGTTGCCCGGAAAATTGGCGATTTGAGGGAGATAATCTATTTCTTGACGGTACTTCCAGTTTTTCTTGATTATTTTATCCAATACCGAAATACTTCCTTTATTAGGAACGACCATTCCCAAAATACTCTTTATTAAAGTCGTTTTACCAGAACCATTAGGGCCAAGTACGGCAAATATTCCACCACCATTTATTTCCAAATCCAAATTGGACAGCACTTGGTTCCTACCAAACTTTTTGTGCAAGTTTTCTATTTGTATCATTCTGATTTTCTCATTAATGGCATGGTATCCAATAGATTGTCTGGTGTAAATACCGGTGATACCTTTTCTGAAAAGTCAATGATATCCATAAACAGACTTCGTAACAAGACAATCGTCTCCGGTGTTCGATTTACAATGTATGAAAACAATTTTACGGGACGGTACGGCACATCCCCTATTCCATCTTTATCCAAGTCGTACCCCGTGTAATCACTCCAATAATTTTTTTCGAATATATTGTCATGCAACTTACTATTATAAGAAATATCAAAAGAGTTATAAAGGAAATTATTATTGATGAACGAATTGGTATAACAAGCCCCTAAAACCTTAACAGCCCAGCCATTGTTAACGAAGTTATTGTTTTTATATAGGATTCGGTTAGAGCCCTCGATATTGATACCTATAGTGTTCTCCTCAAAGGTATTTCCAATGATCTCGGCATCGTTAATTTCCTTTAGCAACATGCCAAACGCCGCCGATCCCCAATTCTTTCTAAAGATATTCCCGACCATTTTTATACGTTTTGAAAACATGACCGCCACACCCGCTCCATTTCGCTCAAAGGTATTATTGGTGTACACATCATCGTTCGAAAACATAAAATGCAGGCCATATCTTAGATTATTGGTGCTCTCATTATTATTGATCGTAATATGATCTGAAAACTCCAAATAAATACCGTCGCGTACACCCTGAACTATATTTCGGTCTACCTCAATATTGTGGGAATACCACAATTGAATTCCGTTACCGGAATTATACTCATCAACTGCATCCCCGATAATCTTATTATGATACACTTTGCCATGATTCGATTTTTCGAGATAAATACCAAAAAACAGCTTCTCCAACACCACATTCTGTATGAGGAAATTTTCACTTTTAACGACTCGAATGGCAGCATAATCAGTGGTGTAACTGGTGCCAACATTGATTATAAAGAGTCCGTCTACGGTAACGTTATCCGAAACAATACGGATAATCTCGCCTTGATCCCCACCATCGATTACAGGATAATTTTCCCCCAATAAGGTCAAGGGTTTGTCGATGAGAATATTGAATTCTTTGTAGGTTCCTTTTTTAATTAAAAGGGTATCATATTCAGCTGCTATTGCTATTCCCTCCTTAATGGTCTTAACGTCGCATGAAGAACAGACCTCAATGGTCTTTGCCCAAAGCGAAGTTCCCAATAGCAATAAAAGAACCGTTAATGACAGTTGAAATTTTTGCATTATCGAATTATCAAAAATTTTGAGTTACTATTAGCAAGTACCCAATGTACTGTTTCTTTTGGAAAATTGAATTGTTGTTGTTTTTTTAGTTGATATGAATCCCCATTTATGTGAAATACAATATCACCTTCCAACACAATCAACTGTGCATCTGTTGGTGAGGTATGTTTTGGAAAGGTTGCCCCTTTTTCCAAACTAATACTGAGTATCTCCAGAGCTTCGGTCTTTACCAACTTTTGAACTTGTAAATTATCGAATTTCTGATCCGCGATTTGATTGCTTATATCGTACATAATTTATGTTTTATTTAAAAAAATAATGGTTAACAGAATTAACCGGACAAAGAATGACCGCATACTATTAACCATTAAATTAAATTCTATTACTGTACTTTGAATCTTGTCAACAATTCCTCCCAAGCGTACAATTTCCCATTATTTTCGGTTTCAATATTCTCAGCTTCAACTCTGGATTGAAATGCTGATAAGTACTCGCCCATAGGACTTGGAATATCCTTACTAATTAAAAAGGTAGTTTTTTTGGCATCAATTAATTCTCCTGGAGCCAAATAGTCATTCACCAAAAAAAGCTCGACTGTGGAAACATCGATATCCTTCAGATGATTCATCATGCATTCTACCGCATCAAATTTAAAGGCTTTGCCCTTTTTTGTTACTATTTCCGCGGCGTGCTGACGATCAACAATGGTCATGGAACAAAAATGACAGCCATCTGAACCATAATCTATGGGTTTTGGACTTACCTCACAAGAAACCACGACTAAAAGTGCTATGGCCACAAAAAGGAATCTACTTATCATTCGCTTTAACTTTTATAGGTGTTACAGCGTCCGTGGTGTTCTTCGATTTCCAAGCTCTTTTACCAATAAAAAATGCAACTACAGTCAACATCATACCAACGAACATCATGTAACCACCTGCATGGGGAAGAGAGGTTACATCAAAATTAAGCATTTTCGCATGGCCAAAAAGCGGTGGTTTATAGCTCATGGGAGTTCCATCCAGATTGGTGAGTTTCATTATGGCATTAGGATCAAGGTTAGTTCCATAATCTACCATCCAAGCATTAAAATCGTACATTCCCAAGACTCCCAAAATACTCATGAGCACAAACCATCCCAAAAACCATTTATAGTTTACTTTTCCAAAAAAGCCCAAAAGACCAATCAATACCCCCAAGGCCACCATTCCTCCGATAACCAACGGGAAGGTGCTAAACTCCCACATATCCTCGGCTTTTGGTATATGACGCATACCAATATAGTGGTTAAGCCCGTCAATATTCTGTATATCGAATTCACTGGCTCCCTGAATACCATCGATATGGATATTCATACCCAGAGGTTCTGGATATTGCGGTGCACCTAACATGATATTCCATAGAGGGAAAATATACAATCCTAATAGGAATAAAGGGCCAATAATCATTAATATACTTGCTTTTTTCATCACTTATACTTTTGAAGGTTTACGAATTACGTTTGGCTTTGAAAGGTTGCTGGGATTCTTGAAAAAAGCGGGCAGGTCATGGACACTACCCGCTTTTATAATTGAAATAAAATAATATAACTAGGTGTAAACTAATCCCCACCTAAAGACCATGAAAGGTCAATATCTGAATTTGCAGGTGACACCCTGACATAACCCTGCATTTCTTGGTGTAAAGCCGAACAGAAATCTGTACAATAGAACGGCCATACTCCGGGTGCTTTAGGCTCCCATACTGAAGTCTTGGTCTGTCCTGGCATAATCAATATTTCCGAGGTATTCTGACCTATCATGGCAAAACCATGCGGTACATCAAAATCTTGCTCATGGTTGGTGATATGGAAATAAACTTTATCCCCTACCTTAACGCCTTCTATATTGTCAGGTGTAAAGTGACTTCGGATCGTAGACATATAAATGTGCACTTCCTTGCCGTTACGCTCAACACGTGCATCACCAGTAGTGAGTGTAGCATACTCATGTTTATTTTCATCCAATCGGTAAATTTTTCGCGATTTTGGAGCCAACAATTCGGCAGGAATTCCGGCAGCATAATGTGGTTCCCCGTGTGTTGGAAAATCTAATAACAACTCCATTTTTTCACCGGAAATATCATACAATTGTGCAGAGTGCTCCATTTCAGGACCTGTTGGCAGATACCTGTCTTTGGTAATCTTATTCATGGCCACGACATATTTGCCGAAAGGCTTTCTGGAGTTCCCTCCTGGAATCATCAAATGCCCAACAGAATAATAGGTTGGTTTTCTATCGATAACTTCCCATGTCCCCAATTTCCATTTAACTACTTCCGAAGAAATAAAGAAGGTAGTGTAGGCATTCCCCTTGTCATCGAATTCGGTATGTAAGGGCCCAAGGCCTCCACTCTTAACTTGACCGGCTAATACATCTTCGAACTTCAAGATAGGGATACCATAAGCTTCACCGTCAAATTTCTCACCTTCGATAGCGGCCAACATTTTTGTAAATGAATGTACGGTTAAATCTGCAGATAATTTACCATTACCAATAATGTACTCGCCAGATGGATCCACATCGCAACCGTGAGGGGATTTAGGGGTTGGTAAGAAATAGACTGCCCCGGGCACTTGGGTCGGATCTACGGTCAACACTTCTTTTTTCATGGTTGAGGTGGCTGAATGCGTATGTTCGTCATACACATTATGTGCATAATTGGCAGGCATTTTAGTGCCACCGCCATTGTTGACATATTCCTCTATTTTTTTCCAGTTAATGGCAGCGATAAAATCCTTGTCGTTCTGCGAGGCATTCACCTCCAACAAAGAATTCGCTTCTTCGGTATTATAGGTTGTAAAGAAAAACCATCCGTGTGAGGCGCCTCTACCAGGGTGTGAAAGATCATAATTGAATCCGGGCATCAACAATTGGAACTTAAGATCCATTCGACCTTCTTCGGGATCTACACTGATAAAGGATAAAGCTCCCTTGAAATTTCCCTTATATTCATTGATAGGCATATCCCTTTGTGGAACAGGAACCGAAAAACGGGTACCAGCCACTACGTATTCGGTGTTTTCGGTTATAAAAGAAGAACTATGATTACCTGCACTATTAGGTACTTCAATGATTTCTTCAGTTTCAAAAGTGGTAAGACTTATTCTAGCGATACGTGGGGTGTTGTTACCGTTGATAAATATCCACCTTCCATCGAGTTCCCCAGTGGTTTGTGAAATATCGGGGTGGTGCGAATCATCCCAAGGCACGAATCCAAAGGAAGTGTTCAACATAGGCTTGGTTTCTTCTGAATAACCATATCCCGTTGTTGGAAATTGTGAGAATACAGGTATTTCCTTGAACATTCGTCCTGAGGGTAGTCCGTATACGGTTAAGTTACCGCTATAACCACCTGATAAGAATGCATAATAATCATCTTGTTCGCCTGGCGCTACATAGACTTTTTCAGCAGCACTGGAAGACAACGCTCCATTAGAAGAGCCCTTGCCTTGATCGCCGCAACTTGCGAAGATCATAACAAGCCCAAAAAGGCTAAGCATTGAATATCTGATTTTTTTCATTGTGTTTATTTTAATTGTTTATTTAGTTGTTTTATTCTTCTGTTGGAGGCAACATTACTTTGTCTATGACATGCACAATACCATTACCCCCCTTAACACTTCCAATAATTTTAGCACCACCAACATATACATCGTCGCCTTTTACCTCAACCATTACATTTTGGTCATTGGCCTGTCCTAGTTTCTTGAATTTCTTCAAAAACTCTTTACTATAGTTACCAGCAGTTACATGGTATTTTAAAATATTTGCCAAGGCATCCTTGTTTTCAGGTTTTAATAGGTTGGAAACCGTTCCTTCAGGAAGGGCATCAAAAGCTGCATTCGTTGGCGCAAAAACCATTAATGGACCTGCATTTACCAATACGTTCTCCAAATCGGCAGCCTGCACTGCTGCTACCAACGTGGTGTGGTCTGGCGAACCTATGGCGATCTGTAGTACATTAGGCGTTGACCCATCATCTTCTATAAAGGCTTGGCCTTTCTCTTTAGCTTCTTCCGTTGTTGCTGTTGAAGAAGTGGTAGTAGTTTCTGTTTTGGCCTCATTTTTACACCCGATGAATAAAATCAGCATAAAAAATGAACCAATAAGCATTCTTAATTTGGTTGTTGTTTTCATATTTATTGTTTATTATAATGTTCTAAAGTATTCCAAAACAGCTCTCGCTTGTTCCTCGGTAAGTCCTTGATTGGCCATGGGCGAACCATTGAATTCTATCAACAAATCTTTGGCCAATGGATCTTCTTTTACCATCTGATCAGGATTCAGAATCATGTTCATTACCCATTCCGGAGTTCTTCTTTCCAAAATATTATTCGGAGCCGGACCAATGAATTTTTTACCAATTCTATGACATGCCAAACACATTTGGTCATAGACTTCTTTTCCTTTAGCGGCCATAGCATCATCAACATCACTTAATGTTATAGAAGTAACGGGGCCAATGCCTTTGTTCGTTAAATCTATACGTTCAGAAGCTTTAGTTTCAGAAGCGGCAGGAGTTTCAGCTGCTTTTTCTGTTGTTGCCTTTCGTTTTACACTAAAACCCTCTTTTTTCTTTTCTTCCTTACCACCACAACTTACCAGTAGCAAAGAAAATAGAAGTACTGCACTTTTAAATAAAATCTTCATTATTTTATATTTATTGAATTAATGGGTAAAAATAATATTTATTGAATTATAAGGCAAAAATATGATCAGTCAAGTCATTAAAATATGATATAAGTCATATTTCGGACAAATTTGTCTTTTTATCTTTACTCCTGTAATAAATAATCGATGAATGTTTTCAAATTCCTCTAAGTACGCACTTAAAGCGGTGCTTTATCTTGCAGTAAATTCGGACGAATCAAATAAAATATTGGCAAAGAACATTAGTGAACCCATTAATGTTCCTCAAGCTTATATTGCCAAATTATTACAAGAGCTTTCAAGACATAATATTGTTTCTTCCACTCGAGGCCCCAATGGTGGATTTTACATAAACGCTCAAAATAGAGAAACCCCATTGATTGATGTTATCACCGTCATTGATGGCGAGAACAGATTAAATTCCTGCCTATTGAGTGTGCAAAATTGTAATAGCGAAAAGCCCTGTCCACTACATAGTTTTGCAAGTCCTTTTAGGACTGATTTATTAGAAAACCTCGAAAAAAATACCATTGGGGACATGGCGAAAGATATAAAATCTGGGAAATCATTCTTGCCTTTGTAAGCGAAATACCTTGCTTCCGTTATGTAAAAAGTGTAACTTTCTTTTAGATTTTTACCAACTAATAACACCATACCATGGACAAGGGCAATACTAGAAGGTCATTTCTAAAAAAAGCAACATTAGGTTCCGCTGCAATAACGTCGGCTCCCCTTGTATTTGCTTCTTCTTACCAGCAAAAATTATTGTTATCGAGAGATTATCACAGTGAAAGCTTTTCTCACAATGATCATATCAACCTTGGGTTGATTGGGTCGGGAATCCAAGGAATTCATGATACAACAGCTGCTTTGAAAGTTGATGGCGTTAAATTAGTTGCCGTTTGCGATCTTTATACAGGCAGATTAGATCGTGCAAAAGAACTTTGGGGAGATGATATTGCCGTTACTAGAGATTATCGTGAATTATTAGATCGAAAAGATATAGATGCCGTTATTGTGGCAACACCAGACCATTGGCACAAGAAAATCACGATTGACGCCATGAAGGCTGGAAAAGCAGTCTATTGTGAAAAACCAATGGTACAAAAATGGGAAGAAGGTCAAGAGATAATCTCAGCACAAAAATCAACAGGGAAAATTTGTCAAATTGGGAGTCAGGGTATGTCTTCGCTTGGAAATGAAAAAGCAAAAGAACTATATGAGGATGGTGCCATAGGTGAAATCGTGATGCTCGATTTTTTCAACGATCGTTATTCTGCAGTAGGAGCTTGGCAGTACCCGATACCACCAGATGCAAATCCTGAAACTATTGATTTTGATACTTTTTTGGGTAATGCACCAAAAGTACCTTATGAGTTAAAACGATTTTTCAGGTGGAGGAATTATCAAGACTATGGGACTGGTGTTGCAGGTGACCTTTTTGTACATGCCTTTTCTACCCTCAATCACATCATAAGTTCAAATGGCCCAAACAGGGCATTGGCAACAGGCGGATTGCGATACTGGAAAGATGGCCGTGACGTGCCCGATGTAAGTATCACACTTTATGACTATCCCAAGACCGATACCCATGCTGCGTTCAACGCAGCATTTCGTATAAATTTTATTGCCGGAAGTGGCGGGGGCAGGGGCTTTAAACTAATCGGAACAGAAGGTGAAATAGAAGTCGGCCAAAATTCTGTAAAATTGGTCCGCTCAAAACTGGATATGATACCGGGGGGATATTCTATGATTGCCTATACCGAGGCTACCCAAGAAAAAATAAGACAAGGTTATGCCTCACAAAATCTAGAAACCAGGGCATCCTCCCTTAATGTAGGTGAAACCACCTGGGAAGCACCAAGTGATTATAAAGGAGGCCATTACGATCATTTTTACAATTTTTTCCAGAGTATACGAAATAAGAAAACCGTCATCCAGGATCCAACTTTTGGATTAAGGGCGGCAGGAGCTGCCTTACTTGCCAATGAAAGCTACTATCAAAACAAACCTGTGAGTTGGAATCCAGATGCCATGAAATTATTGTAAACCCGAATTATGAAAAGAACAACCTTTTTCCTTTGCCTTCTGCTTTTGCCCTTTTTTAACTATTCCCAGTCTAAACCCCTTAACATTGTGGTTATAGGAGCACATCCTGATGACTGCGATGTTGACGTAGGAGGTACTGCTATCCTATTTTCCAAAATGGGCCATCATGTAAAATTTGTTTCACTTACCAATGGTGACGCAGGTCATTATGCCATGGGTGGTGGTGAGCTTGCTAAAGTAAGAATTGCCGAGGCAAAAGAAGCCGGAAAAAGATTTGGGGTTGAATATGTTGTCCTTGATAATCATGATGGCGAATTAATGCCCACTTTGGCAAATCGATTAAAGATAATTCGTGAAATTAGAAAATGGGATGCTGATATAGTAATCGCACCAAGACCAAATGATTATCACCCAGACCATAGATATACCGGAATACTAGTTCAAGACGCAGCATTTATGGTCATAGTTCCGAATATAGCCCCAGAAGTTCCTGCGCTTCAAAAAAACCCTGTTTTTTTATATTGCGAAGACAAATTTCTAAAGCCAAATAAGTTTGAACCAGATATTGCAATAAGCATTGATGATGTTTTTGATCAAAAGATCTATGCTATGTCTGCACATGAATCACAGTTCTTTGAATGGCTTCCTTGGCTTTCGGGAAATTTGGCAAATATACCCAAAGACGAAAAAGACCGCTTGGAAATACTTGCTAAATGGCGTTATAAGCCGCTAGATAAAACAACGATAGAATGTTTGGAAAAATGGTACGGTGAGAAAAAAGCATCAATGACCAAACATGCAGAAATATTTGAAATATGTGAATATGGTTCCCAGCCAACAGCTGAAGAGCTTCGTAAATTATTTCCTATGCTCCCAAAAAAGACTGAATAAAAGATAAAAAAAGGGAAGCCAGATATGGCTTCCCCTTAAACATCAATTTAACATAAATAATTAACAACTAAATCTTAAAAGTAACAACTGGTACGTTTGAGTGGTTTGCAATATCCTCGCCAATACTGCCCATAAAGAAATGGGATAAGCCCTTTCTACCATGGGTAGGAATACCTATGATATCGGTATCGATTTTCTCACCATAATTAAGTATGCCCTTCTCAATGTTGTAATCATTATAAATCTCCACTTCAGTACTAACGCCTGCCTTTTTCAAGAACTGGGATATTCTCTCATAGGCATCTTCAGTACTAAGAAAATCATCCCCTGGAGTATTAATATAAACTAACTTTAATTCTGCAGAAAGTAATTTCGCAAAGTCCTTTGCTTTTTGAAATGCCACTAAACTTTCATCCTTAAAACCGCAAGCGAACAAGAATTTATCTACTTTAAAGTCTGTATGTTCTTTCTTTATAACAAGTACTGGAATATCGGCATTACGGACAACTCGCTCTGCATTTGACCCAACAAAAATCTCTTTTAGACCATCGGTACCATGTGAACCCATGACGATCATATCGGCTTTATTCTTTTTGGCCACATCATTAACTTCACTGAATACTTTAAAGTGTTTTACTACAGGTGTAATTTTAATCCCTTTTAAATACGGTTTGTTCAAAAACTCATTAAATCTTTTTTCCGCCAACCTAATCAAAAAAACGGTCTGTTCAGGATGAAACCCTTCCGAGGAGGTTGCCAATGCCTGGTTTAATTCCAGCATATGTAGGGCCAAAATTTCGGCATCGTATTTTTTAGCCAATGATGCGGCTACTTTTAAAGCATAATCCGATTGTTCCGAAAAATCTATGGGCACAACTATTTTTTTCATGATCTAAGTTTTAGAGATTAATAAAATTAAATTGTCATCGAAAATAACCGTGTTTCTGGTTCTTTTCTATGTAGTAGAACGTCAAAAGCCATACAAATATTACGAATAAATGGCTGGCCTTTCTCAGTGACCTTCAATTCATCTATTCCAAATTCCACTATTCCGTCCTGTTCCATTTCTTGAAGTTTGCCTTTTACTATTGGCAATTCAGGGAAATAATCTTCTTCATTTTTCCAAGAAGTTTTAAAACGGCACATCAAATTCAAGATATGCTTTCTTATCTTTTGATCTTCTTCAGTCAAAATATGACCTCTGTAAATAGGAATTATCTTATTGTCAACTAAATGCTTGTACTCCTCAAGGCTTTTGACATTTTGAGCGAAACTGTACCAACTATCGCTAATACTTGAAGCGCCCAACCCTACCATTAACTGCGTCTTAGAAGCCGTGTAACCCATAAAATTGCGATGCAATTTCCCAGAGATCATTGATTGGTACAAACTATCACTTTTCAAAGCAAAGTGATCCATGCCTATTTCTTCATAACCCACTTTGGTCAGGAGTTCCTTTCCTTTTTCGTATTGTATTCTCTTTTCCCTGGCAGATGGTAAATCCTCATCTTTGAAACCTCTTTGACCATTACCCCTTAACCAAGGTACGTGGGCATAACTATAAAATGCCAATCTGTCTGGCATGAGCGACTTGGTCTTCAGGATTGTATGCTCTACATGCTCCAAGGTTTGATGCGGTAATCCAAAGATAATGTCATGTCCAATGGAGGTATAACCAATCTCTCGAGCAATTTGGGTTACCTTTTTTACATTTTCAAATGGCTGAACCCTATGAATGGCTTTTTGAACTTTATCATTATAATCTTGGACACCATAACTTACCCTTCTGAAACCAACATCATACAAGGCCTGTAAATGCTCCTTAGTAGTATTGTTTGGATGGCCTTCAAAACTAAATTCATAATCCTTTGCTTTTTCAGCGGACATAAAAATTCCGTTAATCAGAGTTTTCAGGTTTTCTGGTGAGAAAAATGTAGGAGTACCACCCCCTAAGTGCAATTCTTTAATGATAGGTTTTGATTCAAAAAGATTACAATACAATTTCCATTCCTTTAAAACGGAATTTATATATGGAGTTTCAACATTGTGCTGCTTGGTTATTCGTTTATGACAACCACAAAAAGTACACATGCTTTCACAATATGGTAAATGTATGTAAAGACTAATACCCTCTCTTTCATTGCTCTCGTCAAAACTTTTCTTAAGCGAGTTTTTCCATTTCTTCCCAGAGAATGTCTCCAAATTCCAATAGGGCACCGTTGGATAGCTGGTATATCTAGGTCCTGGAATATTATATTTCTGCACTAGGTTACTCATGGGTATACTTTGTATTAGTACAAACATACAATTGTTAGTCCTCGTATAATATGACAAATATCAGGTTGGTCTGACTAGCCTGGTACACATAGCCCGTTCCAAAATTTGAATAAAACTTGATCAATAACAAATTCAAAAATTATACTTCATTCAAATCTATAAAATGGGATGTACATCGAAATTTATCAGCAATTTGAGGTTAAATGACTTATTTTTGCCCCATTAAAATACAAAACACATGACATTACTATTAATGGCCGCTGGAAGCGGAAGCCGATATGGAAAGTTAAAACAGTTTGATGGTTTAGGCCCAAACGAGGAATTTTTAATGGAATTCAGCATTTTTGACGCCTTAGAAAATGAATTTGACCATGTTGTTGCTATTACAAAGAAAGATAATGTCGCCTTTCTAAGAGATCATTTATTGGCGAGATTACCTAAAAATATTAAACTGGACGTCATTGCACAAGAATTAATGGACATTCCCGAAGGATGCAGCTATGTTGGGGAGCGTCAAAAACCATGGGGCACCGCACATGCCGTATGGACGGCACGAAATTTAATCAACAATCCGTTTGTGATAATCAATGCAGATGATTATTATGGCGAAGGTGCTTTCAAGAATGCTGCCAAGTTCATAAAAGATAAGGAATATAAAGACGCATACGGACTAGTTGGATACACCTTAAAGGATACACTTTCAGATCATGGATCGGTTTCCAGAGGAGTCTGTGAGGCCAATGAAAAAAACACTTTACTATCTGTTGTTGAACGTACTCAGCTAGCACCAAAGGGCAATGCTGTGGTAGATCAAGATTCCGGTGTCGAATTTACTGGCGATGAATTGGTTAGTATGAACTATTGGATTTGCAGACCTAGCATTTTCAAGGCTATTGAACAAGATCTAAGAACATTTCTTCAAAAAGGTGATAATATAGAAAAAGGTGAGATTTATATTCCGTTTGTAATTCAGGAAATGGTACAGCGCAACGAAGTAGTGGTAAAGGTTGTTCCCTCTGATGGTAAGTGGTTTGGGGTCACCTATGCCAGCGATAGGGAAATGGCTGTATCACAATTGCAGGAAACCACCGATAAAGGAGGATATCCTTCCCCATTGTGGAACTAGTTCGATAATTTGATGGGGAGCAAAAATAACAATACTGTTAGTGCTATGCTACAACACTTTTGTGTTGAGCGAAAAGCTATGCTCTAGAAACCATTAACAATGGTTATATTAATGACACCTACATGGTTCTTGAAAAGGAGAATCCCGTTTATGTTTTGCAGCGAATCAACCATAATGTTTTTAGTGATATAGATGGTATTATGGCCAATATAAATAATGATCGTTGCCTAAGTCTTTTTGATTTTACCCAAAAGGCTTTGAATGAACTTGATTATATGCAAAAAGTAGTGTCGGGGAAATTAGCCTAGACTAAAGGTTACCCTTTTGATTGAAACCCTCACAGTCAAAATAATTTTTACAACTTTCGTTTCAAATAGCTTAGCTTCGATTTCATTTAAAATCTGCACCTCCAATTATCCAACAAAATAGGATAGTATAAATATCACAACGCCCACTAACAACACCGATAGGACAATATCAATAACTGTAATACTTTCCTTATTGATTTTTCTGTCTTCAGGAGACAAGGTCCCAAAGGAGAGACCAGCAATGGTGGCATAATTTGGTGGATCAGTTGCCAAACTTACACTAACACATATTACAAAGGAAAGAATGAACATAAAGATGGCCATGTGGGCAAAATTAATTGTTGCGAAATCCAATAATACGCCAGATAGATTGGCCTGATAAATTTCCGCCAGAATCCTAAGCGTTGCCACAATCAATCCTGAGAAAAGCGTAACAATAGCAGCTTCTGAATTCACTCTTTTCCACAAAATACCCAATAGAAATACTGCCACAATCGGAGGGGCAATATAGGACTGAACACTCTGCAGATATTGGTACAAAGTACCTCCTCCAATTTTTTCCATAATAGGAATCCAAATAATACCCAGTACAACCACAATAGTAGTAGCTAATTTTCCAATATTCACCAATAAACGTTCTGGAGTATTGGGCCTAAGTTTTTTATAAATATCCATTGTGAAAATGGTAGAGCAGGAATTGAAAACTGAAGCTAAGGAACTCATTAGTGCGGCCATCAACCCACCAGCAACCAAGCCTTTTAAGCCAACAGGAAGTAAAGTTTTTACAAGTACAGGAAATACTTCATCTGCTTTATCATATGTTATAACACCTTGCTTAGCCAAAGCAAAGGCAATAATACCTGGAATAAGGAAGATAAAAATTGGCAATATCTTCAGATAAGCACCGAAAATTGCCCCGCGTCTTCCTATTTTAATATTGTTAGCCGCCAATGTGCGTTGAACAATATATTGGTCCGTACACCAATACCAGACACCTACAATAGTGCCTCCAAAAAGCATTCCTGTCCATGGAAAATCAGGGTCTGTCATAGGCCGCCACATATTAAAATGATCAGAACCAACAGTTTCTTTAAGTGTTTCCCATCCGCCAACTTCCTGCAATCCTAAAACAGTGATTGTTACAGACCCCATAATCAGCACAACCGTTTGAAGGGTTTCGGTATATATGACGGCTTTCATACCACCAATGACGGTATAAGCCCCTGTGAACAGTACAATCCCAATTGCCCCATACCAAAAAGGAATTCCCAATAACTCGGATACTACAATTCCCCCAGCGTAAATCGTAACCGAAACTTTGGTAATTACATAACCGGCTAAAGAAAACACTGATAGGAACCATCTAGAACGACTGTCGAATCGTTTTTCCAAAAACTCGGGCATGGTAAAAGCATTACTCCTAAAATAAAAAGGCAAAAAGAGCCAGCCAAGGAGAAGAACTATCCAGGCATGTAACTCATAATGAGCCATTGGCATCCCCGATTCTGCACCTGTTCCTGCCAAACCCACCACATGTTCAGAACCAATATTGGAAGCAAAGATCGATGCACCGATAACAAACCATCCTACATTACGCCCAGCTAAAAAATAATCCGCTGTATCTTTGTTTTTTTGAAGGATTACCCAAATAGCAACTGCAATAAGTGCTACAAAATAAATGCCCAATACCCACCAATCTGCACTTTCCAATATTGAAGTCATGTGAGCAGCTTTTCCTAAATATATTGATTAATAATATTCTCAAACAATTCCTGTTTACCGCTCGTTAACTCCAACTCACCATTACCTTGTGCCAAATCGTATAAATCTTCCAAACTCAATTTTCCGTTCTCAAAATCTTTCCCTTTACCAGAATCAAATGAGCTATATCTTTTTTGACGAAGGTTTTCATAATCTGAAGATGAAATGATCTTATCAGCAGTCAGTAGGGCTCGTGCAAAAGTATCAGCCCCCCCGATATGAGCATGGAAAACATCATCAATATCCGTAGAGTTTCTTCTGATTTTAGCATCAAAATTAATACCTCCCCCCTGCAAGCCTCCTGCTGCCAAGAATACCAACATGGCTTCAGTCGTTTCTTGGATGTTATTTGGAAACTGATCCGTATCCCAACCATTCTGATAATCTCCACGGTTAGCGTCTAAACTTCCTAACATTCCCGCTTTGGCAGCTGCCGCCATTTCATGCTGAAAAGTATGTTGTGCCAAGGTAGCATGATTCACCTCAATATTGATTTTAAAGTCTTTCTCCAACCCATATTCCCGAAGGAAACCTATGGCAGTCGCCGTATCAAAATCGTACTGATGTTTCATAGGTTCCATAGGCTTGGGTTCAATAAAGAAATTTCCTGTAAAACCTTGTCCTCTTGCATAGTCTCTAGCCATAGTTAAAAACTGGCCCATATGATCCAACTCCCTTCCCATATCAGTATTTAAAAGCGACATATATCCTTCGCGACCTCCCCAAAAAACATAATTCTCACCTCCAAGAGCAATTGTAGTGTCCAATGCCAATTTTATTTGACCACCTGCCCTAGCCAACACATCAAAATCTGGATTGGTCGCGGCACCATTCATGTATCGCGGGTTTGAAAAACAATTGGCCGTTCCCCAAAGTAATTTAACCCCTGAAGCAGCTTTCTTTTCCTTTATATACTTCGTAATGGTTGCTAATCTTTTTTCTGATTCAGCAAATGTTTTGCCTTCTTGAATCAAGTCAAAATCGTGAAAACAGAAATAATCGAAGCCCATTTTTGTAATGAATTCAAAAGCCGCATCGGCTTTGCCCTTAGCTGCCTGCACTGGGTCTGAAGATTGGTCCCACCCAAAATTTTGGGTGCCTGGACCAAAGGGATCCGAACCTTGTCCGCAGAAGGTATGCCAGTAAGCAATCGCGAATTTAAAATGCTCGCGCATGGTTTTTCCTGCTACCACTTGTTCCGGATTGTAGTATTTGAATGCCAAAGGGTTATCAGATTCCTTTCCTTCAAATTTTATTTCATCAATACCTTTAAAGTATTCTTTGTCTCCTATTAGTGCCATGATTGTATTTTAGTTATTTAATATAAGTTCCAATTCTTGTTTCCAATTTTCATATGCCTTAACGTAGGGTTCTTTGTCTCTAGCAGGTTTAAATGTCATTACGTAGTCATTCTCCATGATGTATGACCCAAACTTTTCAAAATCGCCATCATGTAAGCCAGCGGCCCTAGCAGCACCAATGGCTCCGGTTGTATTATACAATTCTATTTCGGTTTCCATTAACGTTGCTATAGTATTGGCAAAAATCTCTGATCGGAACAGATTATCATTGCCAACGCGCATCACTTTAATTCTAATACCATCAGATTTTAGGATTTCCATACCATAAACAAAAGAAAAAGCTATTCCTTCCAATGCTGCTCTACAAATATGGTCCTTGCTATGATTGTTAAGATTGATATTTAAAAGTCTCGAACCAATATCCTTATTGTTCAACATTCGTTCAGCACCATTGCCAAACGGAAGTATACATACGCCGTCTGAACCAATTGGTATTTCAGATGCTAGTTGGTTCATTTCGGTATAAGACGAAACTGCTAAATTGTTCAACAACCAACGATATTGAATACCTGCCCCATTAATGCACAAGAGTTTCCCAATTCTAGGGTCAGTTCTCTTAGTATAGTTCACATGTGCAAAATTATTCACTCGTGAACTTTCTTTAACCGACAAACTATCAGTTACTGCATAAACCACTCCTGATGTACCCCCTGTACCAGCAACTTCGCCAGGTTTAAATACATTGAGCGAAAGTGCATTGTTAGGTTGATCCCCTGCTCTATAAAAAATTGGTGTTCCAGCAGCAATACCGCTTTCCTCTTCTCCTTTTTCGCTTATTGTTGATTGCAACCCAAAGGTTTCAACAATATCTGGAACCATTGATTTGTCTATTCCATAATGATCTATGAGGAAAGCTGCAACATCATCATTTTTGAAATCCCAAAATATGCCTTCAGAAAGACCAGAAATGGTAGTGTTGATAACATCAGAAAACTTATAAGCTATATAATCCCCAGGAAGCATGAACTTATGAATCTTACTAAATACTTCTGGTTCATTATCCTTGACCCATTTTAACTTTGAAGCCGTGAAATTAGCCGGCGAATTCAAAAGATGCTCATTGCATTTGGCTTCCCCCAAATCTGAAAAAGCCTTATTACCAGTTTCGACAGCCCTACTATCGCACCAAATAATAGATTTTCTCAATGGCTGACCCCTTTCATCTACTAAAACAAGTCCATGCATTTGATATGAGATACCGATTCCCTTAATCTGCTTTTTTGAAATATTGTGATTTGATTTCAATCGTGATATGGCTTTGCAAGCATGTTTCCACCACTCATCAGGATCTTGTTCTGCCCAGCCATTTTTAACGGCTAACATACCCATTTCAGTTTCTGGTTCTTGAACTACTGCGATACTTTTACCCGTTGAGATTTCGACCAAAGCCGCCTTTATTGAAGAACTGCCAATATCCAATCCAAGATAATACATGTGCAAAATTTTTAATGTCGATGCAGAAAAAAAATTCCCGAACCTTATAAATGTATTACAATCTATGTTTTAATCCCTATTTTTTTAGATAATTATCCTATTCAACAAAATGAGAATTTAAGAAACAAACCGCAAATAAATCATTATAATCAACTGAATTACAAGTAATTATATATTTTCATGATTTTACCAAAACTTTCGAAAACGCTTTCGAAATATTTTGCTCACAGCATCCCCTTTTGAGTGAAATTGGATTTAATTTAGCTAATATTAAAAAGGATTTCTTACGGCTTCTTAACCCCCCCATTTTGTATTTGGTTCAGGTCCCATTTCAAAAATCAATTCGCCACCTTCCACAATCGCATCGTGTTGTATGTAACTCAAGGTATATGGCTTACCATTCAAGGTTGCCGATTGAATGTAAGCGTTCTCCTTGGAATTGTTATTGGCAATCACCGTGAATACTTTTCCATTTCCAACGTTCATTTGCACCTTACTAAATACAGGGCTACAAAGTTGATATAGTGGATCTCCTGGGTTTCCAGGGTAAAAGCCCATCGAATACTATTGATGAAGACTTGGATTCTGGAAAAGTAAATTGGAAGAATCCAGTTTTAGAAGCCGCAGTAAATTCAGCTTTTATATCGTAATCATCCAATTGTACCGAGTAATAGTGTGGCTTCGCAATCTCAGAATCATGACTAAATTTAGAAGCACGAGCGTCTGCATCTATTATAACTTTACCTGTCATTGGCATTATAGACATAGGTCCCCAATCACCAACAACGGCACCATTTGGATATCGTGTACCCCTAAATCCTTGAATCTTTTCTTGATCGTACCAATAAGGCACTGGAACTGTAATTAGCTGATGGATTACCAACAATTGGAGACACATACCCTAATGGCTCTTCAACCTCTGTGACTGTTATATCTGCGATGCTTGGAGCGGTACCAATTCGGGTATCTACATAGCCTAAATATTCTTTTTTGGGAAGTGGGTTCACATTCTCCTGTGTCTCGCTTTCTTCCGTTTGTTCTTTACAGCTGAAACATACCAATAAAACTGTGCAGATGGCTAAACCCATTTGAATAAAATATTTCATACTATTTGATTTTTTCAATACTGATAATATTTTCTGAAATCAAACTTTCAATGGCTTCTTTATCATAGCCTATTTCCTCTAAAATATCTGCTCCGTGTTCACCAATCATTGGAGACGGCCTTTTAATTTGACCTGGGGTTTCACTCATCGTGAACGGCACATTGGTTACTTTTACTTTGCCCGCTTTTGGATGTTCTACCTCAACAAATGTATTGTTATGAATGACCTGAGGGTCATTTTCCACTTCTTTCTGATCAATTATTTTCGCCACCCATAAATCAAGTCCAAGCATTATATCCAACCATTCCTCGGTGGTTTTGGTTACTGTAATAGCTTCTATTATTCCATGGATTTTATCCCTATCATCAAAAAGTACTTGTGGGTCATCGTACTGCATGAGTGAATCATCACCTAATGCTTCAACCAGCTTCGGCCAAGGACTCATTGCGATAGTCAAATAACCATCGCTTGTTTGATACATTCCAAAAGGAGCACCGTTTCCTGGATGTCCTATTTTGGATTCCGGGCGTTTAAAAGTCTGTCCTAAATTCTGAATTGTAAAATAATCCTGCATTTGAAAGGCAATAGCCGATGACAATAAATTGGTCTTTATTTCTTGGCCCTTACCTGTTTTTTCACGGAAATATAAGGCTGCCAGAATTGCATATACCGAGTTTAAAGCATTCACTTGATCACATAAGGCAGTTCCTAACGCCACTGGTCCATCAGAATTTTTCCCGCTAGTCATGATAGCTCCACTCACACTTTGCACAAGTAAATCTTGTCCTGGCCTTGTCAGGTATGGACCATCGTCTCCCCATCCACTGGCAGAACAATAAATGATTCGCGGATTTATTTTTTTCAAATCTTCATAACCATAACCCAATCTGGCCATTACCCCAGGGCGGAAATTCTCAACGATTACGTCTGAATCCTTAACCAATTTGTAGATGATTTCCTTTCCTTGTTCTGATTTTATATTTACCGCAAGTGAACGTTTATTTCTATTCCAAGCCATAAAACAAGGGGATTCATCCCCTGCAATCCATTGGTTGAAAAAGGTCATACCCCTGTAAATATCGCCACTACCATTTCTTTCGATTTTAATTACGTCAGCACCCAAGTCTCCCATCATCTGAGTGGTATAGGGGCCTTGTAACAATTGCGAAAAATCCAATACTTTTACTCCTTCTAACGCTTGTTGCATCACTATTTATTTTTATTGTTTTCAAAATATCTAGGGAGGCTTGTTAAGCCTCCATCTATCTTAATATCCTCACCTGTAATAAAACTTGCCTCATTGGATGCAAGAAAAACGGCTGTCATGGCAACTTCTTCAGCCTTACCCATTCGAAGCATTGCAGCCTGGTTTATACTGCCTTCAAGGAACTGTTCTCCTTCTTCAGCTGCTCTTTTTTGATTCATTGGGGTAAGAATAGCCCCTGGTGAGATTGTGTTGAAACGTATATTTTCGTTTCCAAACTGTCCTGCAAGTTGATTACTCATGGAAAGAATGGCACCTTTAGCAGCAGCATAGGCGGTCCAATTGTCCCAACTTCTAAAAGCCTGAGTGGATGATAATGTAATCACACTCCCCGATTGTTGTTTTATCATAAAGGGCAATGCCAATTTTATGCCCCTAAAAACACTCTTTAAATTAACATTCATCAAATGATCCCAATCTGACTCGGGCATCTCCCGTATATCTCCCGAAATAGCCACCGCCGCATTATTCACCAATACATCTATTCTTCCGAATTCCTCTATTGTCTTATCAATAACAAACTGAAGGTCTTTGGTTACGCCCACATCACATGGATAACTTCTGACAACCCTTCCATTCATTCCTAATTTTTGGGATTCTCCGGTACATTTATCCGCATTGATATCGCACATAACTATCAATGCCCCCTCATTGACAAAGGCCTGACTTATTGCTAATCCTATACCGTCAGCCGCACCAGTTATAATAGCTACTTTTCCTTTTAAACGATTCATGTTATTCTTATTTTGTTAACCAATAATCTTCTATTTCTTCCAGTGTTTTACCTTTGGTTTCTGGCAGTACTTTTACCGCTAAGTAAATTGCTGGAATCATACAAGCCGCAAAAAACCAGAATGTACCATAGGGCTTAAGGTTTTCTAGAAACCAAGGTGTCATTTGCCCAACGAACGTAGTGCCAATCCATACTGCCATTGTAGCGACGGACATTGCTGCACCACGTATTTTCAATGGATATATTTCTGAAAGCAACACCCAAAGTACTGGGCCAAAAGAGAAGGCAAAACAAGCAATAAAGGTGAGTATAAAAGTCATTAACAAGTATGTATTGTCAATCTCAAAATAAAACAAGAAACCTATGATAATAAGTGAAACCATAATACCAATGATCCCATAGGTAAGTAACGGTTTTCGCCCTAAATCATCAATTTTCCAAAGGGCAATAAAAGTGAACAACACGTTAACAATGCCAATTACAACCTGACCACCAAGTGCCTCTCCCAGTTGCAAACCACCTGCTTCCAAAATTCTAGGGCCATAATATATGATTGCATTAATACCACTTATCTGACTTAACACCGCTAAGGAAATACCTATGACCATAGCGAGCTTAAAAGGACCGGAAAAAACCATTTTGATACCCCCTGATTCTTTTGAAAGAACAGTTTCTACATGTTGAATTTCCTCATTTGCCTCTTTCTCACCAACAAACCGAAGTAATATACTTTTGGCCTGTTC
>CAZYQR010000012.1:0-22497 GCA_964649755.1 uncultured Maribacter sp.
GTTGTGGGAGGCAATGGAAAGGGTAATTTTTCTGCCCATTTAAATGAAGGTGACATTGGGCGGGTAACTGGATATGGATTAACTGACGCACAAGGAGCAGAAGTCCATGTTGTTATTAGATGCCATGGCCCGAAAATTCCTGGTATGGTGAGCGAACAAATCCATACATTTAATGGAGGTTGCGATCCAGGTGATGATAATGAAGGTTTATGTGCAGATGTATGGTTTGCTATTTTTCTTGCAGATTAAAGAAAGCTAGTACATTCGGTAGCAATTAATAAAAACCGAGGCCGAGCGCCTCGGTTTTTTGTTATGCCGTAGTTACCTTGGAAATTTGACCTATATACCAAACCACATTACAGTAATAAACAAATCCTAACTCATTTGTTCTTTACAGATTCATCTTCTCTAATTAAAGGTCATCGTATTAAAACTGACCATTATCATTGACATTTTGGGTTTTTGATTATAACTTATTGGGTTATTAAGTTAAGAGTGGATGAAAATATTCGATGAACTTAAACGTAGAAATGTAATTAAGGCAACTATGGCCTATATCGTTGTTGCGTGGGTTCTCTTGCAACTCATTGAAACCATCCTGCCTATTTTTGAAGCTCCTCCTTGGGTTTTTAAAACCTTGACCTTTATCATTGCTATTGGCTTACCTATTTGGATTATTTTTTCATGGGTCTATGAAATAACCCCTGAGGGTCTAAAAAAAACGGTAAAAGTTTCAAAAGATCAATCCATCACCGAAGCCACCAATAAACGCTTGAACATTATAATTATAATCACCCTCATCATTGCCATAGTGGTGGCCTTCGTAAACAAACCAATGCCCAACACTGCTACCAAAACCATTGTCAACAATGATTTAATCTTGGATAATTCCATTGCTGTAATACCCTTTAAAAATCTTAGTGATAATAGAGAAAATCAATATTTTGCAGATGGTATGATGGATGATATTTTGAATCAACTCTCTATTATCCAAGGTTTAGAGGTGAAATCGAGACAATCTTCGGAAAGGTATTATAAAAGCATTAAACCCATACAGCAGATTGGGGCAGAATTAGGTGCAAATTATCTTCTGGAAGGAAGCGTCCAAAAACATAAGGACAGTATACGGATTATTGTTCAACTGATAGATGCTATAAATGACAAACATTTATGGTCGGATAAATATGATTTTGAATTAAAAAATGTGTTTACCATACAAAGCGAAATATCAAAACAAATCGCGAACGAACTAAATACTATTATATCTCCTGCTGGAATAGAACAAATTGAGAAAAAACCTACTGAAAATCTTGAGGCTTATAATTTGTATTTAAAAGGGCGCTTTTTTTGGCATCTTAGAACTGAAGAAGATTTGAATAAAAGTATATATTATTTTAAAAAAGCACTTGAACTGGATTCAGACTATGCATTGGCTTACGCAGGATTAGCCGATACTTATTTTGTAATGGGATGGTGGGGATGGCTACCTAAAAATAAGGGATTTACTAAAGGGAAAGAATATGCACAGAAAGCACTCTCCATTGATAATACTATTACAGAAGCCCATGCAACATTGGGAGTAATTATTGCCTGGGACGAGTGGAAATGGAAAGAAGCGGAAAAAGAATTGAAAATGGCCATTTCTTTAAACCCAAATAATGCAACGGCCCATCAATACTATGCTGAATTATTGAATATTTTAGGAAGAAACAAAGAGGTAAAAGAACAAATTGACCTGGCTCTCAAACTCAATCCATATTCTTTAATGATGAATAGAGTAAAATGCTATTTTTATTATAATACTGTCGATTATAAAAAAGCCATTGAAGCATATAGCCACTCTCTAACCCTTGCCGATGGTAATAATATGGTAATTTGGAATGACAAGTTGAGTATTGTAAGGTGTTATATACATTTAGAAAGGAACAACAAGGCTGTAGAGGAAATAAAGAATCTTATTTCAACTGACTATTCAAACAATAGTCATCAGACAATAGATAAAATATACCAGGAATCAGGAATTGTAGGAGTAATAAATTGGTTTATTAATTGGATGCTAATTAACGAACAAAAAAAATATATTAATAATTTTGCTATCGCCAAGTTTTACGGCTGTATTGGAGATTCTCAAAATGCTTTAAAATATTTAGAAAAAAGTTTTAAAGAGGGTATCGTCGAAACCCCGAAAATAAAAAATAATTCGGATTTTGATTCTATCAAAACTGAACCTAGGTATATAGCTTTATTAGAAAAAATGGGCTTGGCAGATAAATAGTGACACTTATTTGGTAACCTACCGTATAAAAAAGAATATTAAATTAATATTGTAGGGAAGGGGATAAATTCGAGCATCTATTTTAGATTATTCAAGATCGCCTAAAACTAGTTTAAAGTGATTTTTGTATACCAACATTGTCACATTTTACAGCGCTTGCAAAAAGAGATTTGTATTTTAGCATCTCACCACTACTGATATTAATCAGTTATACGGGAGAAGTGTAAATGAACATCAAACAAAAACATACACACCTTATAAAAACCGAAGCCAAACGCCTCGATTTTTTGTCATGTGGTATTTCAAAGGCTGATTTTTTAGAGGAAGAAGCGCCTAGATTGGAAAAATGGCTAAATCAGAATATGCACGGCGAAATGCAGTACATGGAGAACCATTTTGATAACCGATTAGATCCAAGAAAATTGGTTGAAGGTTCAAAATCGGTCATTTCATTATTGCTTAATTACTACCCTAAAGAAGCGCAAAATAAAAACACTTTTAAGCTGTCAAAATATGCTTACGGACAAGATTACCATCATGTCATCAAATCCAAATTAAGACAGCTGCAAGAATTCATCTCAGAGGAAATCGGAGAAGTCAACGGCCGTGCTTTTGTAGATTCCGCTCCGGTATTGGACAAGGCATGGGCCGCGAAAAGTGGCTTGGGCTGGATTGGGAAACACAGCAACCTGCTTACGCAACAGGTGGGCTCCTTTTATTTTATCGCCGAACTCATTATTGATTTGGAATTGGAATACGATACTCCGGTCACGGACCACTGTGGGTCATGTACTGCCTGTATCGATGCCTGCCCTACAGCAGCAATAGTTGAACCCTATGTTGTGGATGGTAGCAAGTGTATTTCTTATTTTACGATTGAATTAAAGAATGAAATCCCTAACGAATTTCATGGAAAATTTGATGATTGGATGTTCGGTTGTGACATCTGTCAGGATGTTTGCCCATGGAACCGTTTTTCAAAATCGCATTCTGAACCCCTGTTTAATCCCCATCCAGAGATGCTGGCAATGACCAAAAAAGACTGGGAAGAGATTACGGAAGATGTTTTCAAGAAGATATTCCAAAAATCTGCAGTGAAGCGTACCAAGTATTCCGGTTTGGAGCGAAACATCAAATTCCTCAAATAGCAAAAGCGCATTAGTTCATTGTATATGGATCACTTCATTTATGCCCCATAGAACAGCTACAACGTTTTCGGATAGTATCCGTTGGTATTTAGTGTTAAGTTTAAGTTAACAAACCATTTAAAATGCTATATTGAGCGGCAGAATAATCGACCATACCTCTATCATGATGAACATATTAAAAAAACCAACCCTAAGTTTTTGGCAAATTTTCAATATGAATGTGGGATTCTTAGGAATCCAGTTCAGCTTTGGATTGCAACAAACGGCTATCAATCCGGTTTTTTTGTTCTTGGGAGCGCCAGAAGATATGTTGCCTATTTTGAATATTGCTGGACCCATAACCGGTTTAATTGTTCAGCCGATTATTGGGGCCGTTTCTGATAAAACCTGGTCGCCACGTTGGGGTAGGCGAAAGCCATTTTTCTTGATTGGTGCTATTATTGGGAGTTTATGCTTATTCGCCTTTCCTTTGAGCCCAGTATTGTGGTTCGCTGTCGGTTTACTTTGGATCTTGGATGTAGGAAATAACATGGCCATGGAGCCTTATCGAGCTTTTGTGGGTGATAAATTACCGGATAAGCAATTAAGTTTGGGTTATCAAATGCAGAGTCTATTTGTAGGGGCCGGTATTGTTTTGGCCAATGCTTCCATATTTTTGTTCCAGGATTGGTTCGGCGGAGATGGCTCAACAGATGTATTAGGGACTATTCCCAAATGGTTATATTATTCGTTTTTTATTGGGTCTGTTTTATCGGTATCGACCATATTATGGTCCGTTTTAAAAACACCCGAAATCCCTCCTTCCGATAAAGAATTGGCAGAAATTAATGCCCATAAATCACTCCCTTTTTCAGAGCGTTTTAAGATGCCATTTATTGAGATTTCCAAAGCGGTCAAAGAAATGCCCACTTTTATGTGGAAACTGTCCATAGTATACCTTTTCCAGTGGTACGCACTTTTTGTGTATTGGCAATATATTACGCCGTTATTTATGAAGACTATGGGTTTTGACCTCTCATCGGCTGCCGCCCAATCGGCAAAAATGAGTACCACATATAATATTGCTACGATAGTTGTGGCCCTTATGCTCGTGCCGTTGACCTTAAAATATGGAGGGAAGAAAATTTATGCGGCTAGTTTATTGGGTACAGGATTGGCTTTGTTGTCCATACCTTATATTGCCGATCCAATTTATGTGCTGTTCCCTATGGTTTTATTTGGCATAGGATGGGCGGCAATGATGGGTATTCCTTATACAATGGTATCTAAAATTGTACCTCAAGAACGGAGAGGGGTTTACATGGGTATTTTGAATATGATGATTGTTATCCCAATGGGCATAGAAACCTTGACCTTTGGCGCTATTTTCAAGAATCTTTTAGGGGCAAATGCCGTAAACGCTATGCTGTTTGCAGGTATCTTCTTTCTTATCGCTGCTGTATTTGCATTACGATTAAAGATGCCAACAAAAAAAGGAGATTAGAAAAATTGAATTTTGTATGCTTGTTATAGGGGGAGTATTTCTTCTGTGGTAAGCAGTACGAATTTTATACAAAGGGAGTTCTCAAGTTCGTGATTTAGAACTTTTTTCATTTGCCATATATTTTTTCTGCACAGGATTTCCACCAGAGGCCACTTATCCAAAGAATACCCTTATTTTTGTTTTTCAAAGGATGACTTTATGAGGGACAAAAAGCTAAGAAGGGATGCATTGATTTATCATTCCAAACCCCAACCGGGAAAAATAAAAATAGTGCCTTCCAAACATTACTCGACCCAACGGGATTTGGCCCTTGCATATTCTCCTGGAGTAGCCGAACCTTGTTTAGAGATTGCAAAAGACAAGGATGCTGTTTATAAATACACTTCCAAAGGAAATCTCGTAGCCATAATATCGAATGGTACTGCGGTCTTGGGATTGGGTAATATTGGACCTTTGGCCTCTAAACCGGTGATGGAAGGAAAGAGTTTGCTTTTTAAAATTTTTGCCGATATAGATGGTATGGATATTGAACTTGACGCTACAGATGTAGATAAGTTTGTTGAAACGGTAAAGGCGATAGCGCCAACATTTGGAGGTATAAATCTTGAAGATATTAAAGCTCCAGAGGCTTTTGAAATTGAGAGGCGATTAAAAGAAGAGTTGGATATTCCTGTGATGCATGATGATCAACATGGTACTGCGATAATATCTGCAGCGGCCCTTTTGAACGCGTTGGTTATTACAAAGAAAAAAATTGGGGATGTTCAAATTGTAATCAGTGGGGCAGGAGCAGCTGCTGTTTCATGTACACGTTTGTACAAGGCTTTTGGGGCCAGTGCAGCGAATATTGTAATGTTGGATAGCAAAGGGGTAATTAGAAAAGATCGCGACAATCTATCCAAAGAGAAATTGGAATTTGCTTCTGATAGAAAAATTGATACCCTTGATGAAGCCATGCAAGATGCTGACGTATTCATAGGCCTATCAATAGCTGATATTGTCACCCCTGATATGTTAAAGACCATGGCCAAAAATCCCATCGTTTTTGCTATGGCCAATCCTAATCCTGAAATTGGCTACGATTTGGCCTGTAAAACTCGAAAGGATATTATTATGGCAACGGGTCGTTCTGACCATCCCAACCAAGTGAACAATGTACTGGGTTTTCCTTTTATTTTCAGAGGAGCGCTTGATGTTAGGGCCACTAAGATAAATGAGGAGATGAAAATGGCGGCTGTACTCGCCTTGGCCAAATTGACCAAGGAACCTGTTCCTGAACAGGTGAACATAGCTTATTCAGCGACTAGATTGGCTTTTGGAAAGGATTATATCATTCCCAAACCGTTTGATCCAAGGTTAATCGCAGAAATACCTCCAGCAGTTGCAAAAGCCGCTATTGATAGTGGGGTGGCCAAAGAACCAATTACCGATTGGGGAAAATATAGGGAACAGTTATTACGTCGTTCCGGTAGCGATAATAAAGTGGTGCGGTTACTACATAATAGGGCGAAAGTTAATCCGAAGAAAATTGTGTTCGCAGAAGCCAATCATTTAGATGTATTAAAAACCGCTCAGATAGTTTATGAAGAAGGAATTGCCATTCCAATATTATTAGGAAATATAGAAGTCATCAACGAACTGAAAAAAGAGCTTGAATTTGATGCTGATGTTACTATAATAGACCCAAAAGATGATGATTCTTTGAAAAAAAGAAACCAATACGCAACTAGGTATTGGCAGGGGACCAAAAGAAATGGGGTTACACTTTACGGAGCAAAGACCAAAATGCGGGAGCGTAATTACTATGCGGCCATGATGGTTTTTGAGAATGATGCAGACGGAATGATTTCAGGCTATTCAAGAGCTTATCCAACAGTAATAAAACCGGTTTTTGAAGTAATAGGTAGGGCCAAGGGTGTTAAGCGCGCGGCGACCGTAAATATTATGAACACAGAACGCGGTCCATTGCTTTTAGCTGATACTTCAATAAATATAGACCCTTCAGCTGAAGAACTTGCTGAAATAGCTGTAATGACCGCTAACTTAGCAGACGCTTTTGGTTTTGAACCTGTTATTGCAATGTTATCGTATGCGAACTTTGGATCTTCAGCACATCCGAATGCGAAAAAGGTAAACAAAGCAGTTGGGATTTTACATGAAAAACATCCACATTTGGTGGTCGATGGCGAAATTCAAACAGATTTTGCATTGAATATGGAGCTACATCAAAGCAATTTTCCATTTTCAAAATTAGCTGGTAAAAAGGTGAATACATTAATTTTTCCCAATTTAGAATCGGCCAATATCACCTATAAGTTGTTAAAAGAACTCAATGGGGCAGATTCAATTGGGCCCATAATGTTGGGTCTTAGAAAACCGGTTCATGTGCTTCAATTAGGTGCAGACGTAGATGAAATGGTAAATATGACCGCTGTGGCCGTAATAGATGCCCAAGAGCGGGAAAAGAGAAAAAATGCAAAAAGCAGTAAGTAATTAACTTGATAATAGTCCCATACAATGATTACCCATCTTAAAGGAAAATTGGTTGAAAAAAATCCCACACATGTCATTATTGAATGTGCAGGCGTTGGGTATTTTGTAAATATTTCGCTGAACACATTTTCCAACATAAAAAACGAAGAGGGTATAAGCTTGTATACCCATTTACAGGTAAAGGAAGATTCGCATACGCTTTTTGGTTTTTCCGAGAAATCTGAAAGAGAGATTTTTAGGTTATTACTTTCGGTTTCAGGTATAGGGGCAAGTATTGCCAGAACCATGCTTTCCTCCCTGTCCCCTGCACAGATACGGGATGCTATTGCCAACGCTGATGTGGTAACAATACAAGGGATTAAAGGAATAGGTGCTAAAACAGCCCAAAGAGTAATTCTTGACCTAAGGGACAAGATTTTGAAAGTGTACGATATTGACGAAGTTTCCATCAATTCAAACAATACAAATAAAGAAGAAGCGTTATCTGCTTTAGAGGTTCTTGGATTTGTCCGTAGACAGGCTGAAAAGGTTGTAGACAAGGCGATAAGCCAAGATCCTTCACTAAGCGCAGAGAACATTATTAAACTTGCGCTGAAAAATTTGTAATAAGTTTGAAAAGAGGGGCAAAACTATTTCTTAAATCATCATTTAAGCTTCTAATCCTATTCGCTTTTTTCTTCGGGACTGTAGAATTTTCTTACGCCCAAGATACCGAAGGCGAAGACGAAAACGAGCAAGTGGTAGACTCTGTGAAGACTGGATTTTCCTTAGGGAAATTAAAGTTCGATAATCCAGAGAGCATTACTTCCAAATATATTTATGATCCCATCCTCGATAGGTATATCTATTCTGAGAAGGTCGGCGATTTTGATATAGGTTATCCAATAATCCTCACCCCCAAACAGTACTTGGAATTGGTTCGCAAAGAGGGGATGAAAGATTATTTTAAAGAGAAATCGGATGCCTATTCAGGTAAAAAAGAAGGAAGCGAAGAAGCAAGGAAAAACCTCTTGCCCAATTTTTACGTAAATAACAATTTCTTTCAGTCCGTTTTTGGCGGCAATACCATTGAAGTGATTCCACAGGGTTCTGTAGCAATGGACTTAGGGGTTATCTGGCAGAAAAATGATAATCCATCACTTTCTCCTAGAAATCGTACCAATTTATCTTTTGATTTTGATCAGCGTATTAGTTTAAGTATGTTGGGCAAGATTGGTGAAAGGCTTGAGGTAACGGCAAATTATGATACAGAGGCAACTTTCGATTTTCAGAATATCGTAAAACTCGATTACACACCGACCGAAGATGATATACTCCAGAAGATAGAAGTGGGTAACATTAGTATGCCCCTGAATAGTTCCTTGATTACTGGGGCGCAGAGTTTGTTTGGGATCAAGACCCAATTGCAATTTGGTAAAACAAAGGTTACAGCAGTGTTCTCAGAGCAACGTTCGCAAAACAACACGGTTGTAGCGCAAGGTGGTGGAACTATAAATGAATTCGCGCTCACAGCATTGGATTATGATGAGGACAGGCACTTTTTCCTTTCACAATATTTTAGGGATAATTATGATGATGCCCTAATAAACTACCCGTTTATACAGAGTCAAGTTCAAATAACACGATTAGAGGTTTGGGTTACGAATAGAAGCCAACAAACCTTGAATGTTCGTAATGTGGTAGCACTACAAGATTTGGGGGAATCTTTGGAGGAAAAAACAAGAATAGGTATTAGCAATGGAGACCCTGTGGGGTTCTTTAATAATCCAAGTAACACGTTGCCAAGAAACAATGCCAATGATTTTGACCCGGCTTTAATAGGTATAGGAGGAGCCTTAACTGAATCTATCAGGGATATTGCGACCGTAGAGGCAGGCTTTAATGTTCCTGGATATCAGGTTAATCAAGGTTTTGATTACGCTATCCTTGAAAATGCACGGAAATTGGAACTTTCTAGGGATTATCAATTCAATACCCAATTAGGTTATGTTTCATTGAACCAAAGGTTGAGTAATGATGAGGTATTGGCGGTAGCTTTTCAGTATATCTATAATGGCGAAGTTTACCAGGTGGGTGAATTTGCAAATGGCGGATTGGATGCAACCACGGTTTCAGGAGGGGTAAATCCCGTGATAAATAACAATACACTAGTACTTAAACTTCTGAAAAGTAATATTACCAACATCACAGATCCAATTTGGGATTTAATGATGAAAAATATCTATGCTACTGGCGCATTTAAATTAAGTCCGGAAGATTTTAAGTTGAACATCCTTTATTCCGATCCTACTCCAAGAAATTATATAACCCCGGTAGAAGAAGGTCCCGGTTCAGGGTGGCCAGATTTACCAAAACCATTACAAGAACGCATATTGTTGGATGTTTTTAATTTGGATAGATTGAATGCTTACAACGATGTACAATCTGGTGGCGACGGCTTTTTTGACTTTATACCAGGGATAACGATTGACATCCAGGGCGGAAGAATCATTTTCACAAAGGTTGAGCCTTTTGGTGAATATATGTTCGAATTATTGGGTAGCGGCACCTATGATGTGATTAATGATCAAGGATATAACGCCAACCAAAAGAAATATGTCTTTCGGGATATGTATACCCAGACTAGGGCAGCAGCATTGCAAGACCCGGTAAAAAATAAATTTGTATTAAAAGGTAGATACAAATCTGAAGGAAGCAGTGGTATTCCAATAGGTGCATTCAATGTGCCACGTGGTTCAGTAAGGGTTACAGCCGGTGGCAGGACCTTACAAGAAGGGATTGATTATACGGTAAATTATCAGGCCGGTACGGTACAGATTTTAGACCCTAGTCTTGAGGCTTCTAACACGCCAATCAATATTTCAGTTGAGAACAATGCGGTCTTCGGTCAGCAGACCAGAAGATTCACAGGAATAGATGTTCAGCATGAAGTGAACAAGAACTTTATCTTGGGAGCTACGTTGTTAAATCTAAATGAACGGCCCCTAACTCAAAAATCGAACTTTGGTGTTGAACCCGTTAACAATACGATTTTTGGATTGAATGGTAATTTCTCAACGGAGATACCATTTTTAACCCGATTGGCAAACAAACTTCCGAATATTGATACCGATGTGCCATCGAACTTATCGGTACGTGGTGAAGTTGCTTGGTTAGAACCAAATTCCCCTAAAAATGCCGATTTTCAAGGGGAGACAACTACTTATTTGGATGATTTTGAAGGCGCTCAGGCCTTAATAGATATTCGCTCTTCTTTGGGCTGGTCTCTTGCTAGTACTCCACTGGAATTTGCCCCTGGTGGGGTGCTTTCAGGAAGTGCCCCTGAAGATCCTGCGAATTTAATCAATGGTTTTGGTAGGGCCAAAATTGCATGGTACACTATTGACCCTATTTTCTATACCAATCAAAGACCTGCTGGAATAAATGATAGTGATATCTCAACCAATGCCACTCGAAGGGTATTTATTGATGAGGTATTTCCTCAGGTTGATATTGCCCAAGGGCAAACCACAGTGCAAGCAACTTTGGATTTATCTTATTATCCAAATGACAAAGGGCCTTATAATACGAATCTAGATTTTGCAACGGAGGTTTCCCAAAATAAGTGGGGGGGTATAATGCGTTCGTTAAGCAGTACTGACTTTGAACAATCCAATGTGGAATTCGTACAATTTTGGGTGTTAGACCCTTATGTTGATGGTATAGCCACAAGCCCTGGAGAACTGGTTTTCAATTTGGGAAATATCTCTGAAGATGTATTAAAAGACGGTAGAAAACAATATGAGAATGGGCTGCCAGTAGATGCCGATGCTTTGATCCATCAACCCTCTTGGGGTATAGTGCCAGCTACACAGGCCTTGGTATATGCTTTTGATGCAAATGAAAACAATAGGGCTTTGCAAGATGTTGGTTTTGATGGTTTAAATGATGCCGATGAGGTAGATATTTACGGTCCAGGAGAAGATCCCGCATTGGACAATTATCAATATTATTTAAATCGTGAAGGAGGCATATTGGAAAGATATTTCGATTTCAATAACCCTGATGGAAACTCGCCTGTTCAAGTTACCAATACCAATCGTGGCTCGACCACGCTTCCTGATGTTGAGGACATTGATCGTGATCTCACCATGAATACGGTAAACAGCTACTATGAATATAGAATTTCTATAAAACCCAACACCAGTATCAATGACAAATATGTAACTGATATTAACGATGGTGTAACGCCTGACTTGCCAAATGGATCGCAACTTAATAGTAGATGGATCCAATATAAGATTCCACTGAGCGATTTTTCAGATGCTGTGGGCGGAATTACTGATTTCAGGTCCATTAGTTTTATGAGGATGTACCTCACAGGGTTTAGCAGCGATGTGGTATTGCGTTTTGCAACTATGGATTTGGTTCGTGGTGATTGGCGTACCTATACCAAAACTTTACAGGAAGAGATAATCGACAATGACCCTTCCGATGATGGTACCATAGTTGATGTTAGTACGGTGAATATTGAAGAGAATAATACTAGAGTTCCAATACCTTATGTAATGCCTCCAGGAGTAGCTCGCGAGCAATTAAATAATAACAATACTATTATTCGCCAGAATGAACAATCATTGTCTATTACGGTAGAAGACTTAGAATCGCAAGATGCACGAGGTGTTTTTAAGAGTTTTAATATTGATATTCGTCAATATAAAAAACTGAAGATGTTCATACATGCCGAAAAAATCAACAATAGTGATTATTCAGATGATGCCAATCCCTTGGTTGGCTTTCTAAGAATAGGAACGGATTTGTCTCAGAATTTTTATCAGGTAGAATTGCCTTTGCAGTTTACCCCACACGGAGCGGTATCCGAAAGCGAGATTTGGCCAGAGGTGAATGAAATGGAAATTTTATTGAGTGATTTGAATAAAGTTAAATCTTATAGAATTGCGAACAGAACCATTGCGCCCCTAAATGAAATACAGTTTTTTGAAGTTGAAAATGGAGAAGTAATACCAGTTCCGGAATTTGCGCCACCAACATTAGGAAGGTTACGTATTGGTATTCGTGGTAATCCTTCATTAGGTAGCCTACGAAACGCCATGATCGGCATTAAAAATATAGACATTCTTCCTGCAAGTGGCGAAGTTTGGTTCAACGAACTTCGTTTGGCCGGTTTGGATAATAATGGAGGTTGGGCCGCAATTGCTTCTGTTGATGCCAATATTGCCGATTTTGCCAACATTACGGGCACGGGGAGCAAAAGTACATCAGGTTTTGGCTCAATTGACCAAATGCCAAATGAGCGTGCACGTGAAGATGCAATTTCCTACGACTTGGTCACCAATGTGAATGTGGGTCAATTATTACCCAAAAAATGGGGTATTCAAATTCCTTTTAATTATGGCATTTCCGAACAATTGATTACCCCTGAATTTGATCCTGTTTACGATGATTTAAAGTTGGATGATCTGGTTGCTTCTGCACCAACACAAGAAGAAGCTGATAAAACCTTACAACAGGCTGAGGATTATACAAAACGAACAAGTATTAATTTGATTGGTGTTCGTAAGGATAGGGGTGTAGATGGCGAAGCCAATTTTTATGATGTTGAGAATTTCACATTCAACTATTCTTATAATGAAACGGATCATCGAGATTTTGAAATTGCAACGCTTCGTGATCAAAGTGTGAATACTGGTTTTGTCTATAATCATAACTTCCAAGCTGTAGAAGTTGCTCCGTTTGCAAAAAAAGATTCCTTGTTTACAGGTAAATATTGGCAATGGTTGAAAGATTTGAACTTTAATTTACTTCCTGCAAGTGTTTCTGTCAATTCAAATATCAACAGGCAGTTTAATCAACAAAGGTTCCGGGAGGTTTTTGAACCTGGAGTAGAATCTTTGGATTTGCCTTTCCTTCAACAGCGAAACTATATGTTCAACTGGCAATACGCTATTAATTATAGTTTAAGCAAATCATTAAGCATGAACCTAACTACAAGCAACAATAATATTGTCCGAAATTATTTTAATGAAGATGGTAATCCAGATTCTGAAATTAATCCGGATTTAGGATTATGGGACGGCTTCTGGGATTTGGGCGAACCAAATAGACATGCGCAACAAATGCAGTTAAATTATGAATTGCCATTTAATAAGATTCCTGCTCTTGATTTCATTAATGCACAGTATTCCTTTACCAGTAACTTTGACTGGCAACGTGGTGGTGACGCATTGCGGATTGTCGCTGGCGATGAAATCAATACCGTGCAAAATGCAAATACCCACAATTTGACCGCGGCCTTAAGCATGCAAAAATTCTATGATTTGATTGGCCTTAAGAAAAGGGATGGTAAATCTACCGTGCGTAAAGCCCAGGTGCGCAGGGATAAGGCAGGTAATGTGGCATCAGATAAAGAAGCGCCTAAGCAAAAGACAAGTGGTTTATCCAATGCCGCAATAGATATTATTACAATGGTCAAAAGGCTGAATGTTAATTACAATGAGAGTAATGGGACAGTGCTTCCAGGATATACACAATCAATAGGTTTTGTAGGTACTACAAGACCAACCCTAGGGTTTGTTTTTGGTAGTCAGGCAGATGTACGTTTTGAAGCTGCCCGTAATGGCTGGTTAACAGATTTTACAGATTTTAACGAGCAGCACATTAAGCGAACCAATAAACAGTTGAACATTACGGCAACAGCACAACCCGTGAAAGACTTGACAATTGATCTTTTTGCGGACAGGCAATTTACAGACACTTACCAAGAAAATTATGACCTACAATCTTGGTTGCAGGAAGAAAGTGGTTTAGTCAATGAATTTGGGAATTTCAGTATTTCGACAATGATGATAGGAACTTCGTTTACTAAAAGTGATGAATTTAGTTCAAAAACATTTGAGACTTACAAAGAAAATAGAATTACGATTGCAAACAGATTAGTGTCTGATCGGGGTGAATCGCCTGGGACTTTAGATGCAGATGGTTTTCCTGAACGTTATGGCAAAACCCAACAAGATGTTCTACTTCCTGCCTTCTTTGCTGCCTATACAGGTCAGGATGAAAATAGGGTTAATTTAGATGCCTTTAGGCAAATACCCATACCTAATTGGAACATAAAATATACAGGTTTAATGCGAAACAAATGGTTCAAGAAGAAATTCAAGCGTTTCTCTTTAGGACATGGTTATAGAGCTTCATATAGCATTAATTCTTTCCAGACCAATTTGGAAAAGGAAAATACACAATTTGACCCTGAAACAGGTGATTTGTTGCCAGACTTGATTATAAACAATGTGGTATTGACCGATCAATTTAATCCATTAATTCGGGTAGATTTCGAAATGAAGAACTCGGTGAGTGTTTTAGCCGAAATTAGGACAGATAGGGCTTTATCAATGAGTTTTGATAACAACTTAATGACTGAAATCAATGGCAAGGAATATACACTTGGATTAGGTTATCGAATTAAAGATTTAAAATTCGTGACCAATATTGGGGGTAATAAAACACGCTTAAAGGGCGATTTGAACCTTAAAGGCGATATTACACTGAGAGATAATCTTACAATTATCAGAAATCTTGATATTGATAACAACCAAATAACCTCCGGGCAGAATTTGTTCTCACTAAAGTTCACAGCTGATTACGCCTTAAGTAAGAATTTGAATGCCTTGTTCTTCTACGATCATTCATTCTCGAAGTTTGCGGTTTCCACAGCATTTCCCCAAACCACTATTAACGCTGGCTTCACACTTAAGTATAATTTCGGAAATTAAATAGTAATTATTAGCTCTTCACCACTGTTGAGGGCAGGGTACCCTGTTATACAATAGTGATAGAAGGGTTCCCCACTGGCATAACTTTCAAATAGCAGCTATTACTTCTCTTTTTCTTGAATACCTTCATCAAATAATTTACATTTGTTTAGCTAACAAATAATTTAAAATGAATATACCATCAGATTTACAATACACTAAAGACCATGAATGGGTAAAGGTTGAAGGAGATGTTGCAACCGTGGGAATTACCGATTTTGCCCAAGGCGAATTAGGGGATATAGTTTATGTTGAAGTAGAAACCGTTGACGAAACCTTGGCTAAAGATGAGGTTTTTGGTTCTGTAGAAGCGGTAAAAACCGTTTCAGATCTATTCTTGCCATTAAGTGGAGAGATTATCGAATTCAATGAAGCTTTGGAAGACGAGCCTGAAAAAGTGAACACCGATCCTTATGGTGATGGTTGGATGGTTAAAATAAAAATAAGCGATACCTCTGAACTTAGTGATTTGCTTAGTGATGCTGACTACAAAGAATTGATTGGTGCGTAAAAAGCATTTATATGCATTTGCATTTATAGGCTGGATGGTGTTTGTAACATTTTCCAGCTTATATTCTTTTGAAGGTAGTGGTTTAAGTACGTTCAATATTCCCTATGGGGATAAAGTAGTCCATTTTGTATTCTACTTTGTTCCAGCGATACTGGGTTCAATGTTTTTTGTTGAGACGAAAGAGAAAAAATCAACACTAATCAAATATTTAAAAATATTAGCTTTATCGCTTATATTTTTTGGTATAGTTATTGAGGTTATTCAAGAGGCAATGACGGTTAATAGGTCGGGCGATGTGTTTGATGCATTGGCCAATAGTATTGGTGTTATTTTAGGTATTATTGCCATTTTCACCCAATTTCAAGGTAAAAGAGGGTTAAAATAAAGTATTACTTGTTTTTTTATTAATTATTTAGTTAAATTAGCGAATATTAAAAAATTTAAATATGGAACTTAAAAAGAACCCAAAAGCGGATTTAAGAAAAAATAGCGGCACTTATTTTGTCATAGGGCTCGCTGTTGTTATGTTAGTGGTTTGGCGTGGTTTGGAATGGAAAACGTATGATAAAACAAATGAATACAATATTTCTATGAATGTTGAGGATATGTTGGACGAAGAAGTTCCAATGACAGAGCAAATTAAAACTCCACCACCACCACCACCACCGGCTGCACCAGAGATTATCGAAATTGTTGAAGATGAAGAAGAAGTAGAAGAAACTGTAATCGAGTCTACTGAATCTAGTCAAGAAGAGGAAGTTATGGAAGTAGATGATGTTATGGTAGAGGAAATAGACGAAGATATAGACGTACCTTTTGCGGTAATTGAAGATGTACCGATTTTTCCTGGTTGTGAAAGCGAAAAAGGAAAAGGGGCAAAAGCAATGCGTGATTGTTTCCAATCAAAAATGCAAAAACATATTGCTAAGAACTTCCGTTATCCTGAAATCGCTCAAGAAATGGGTGTTCAAGGTAGGGTAAATATAATGTTCGTTATTCAAAAAGATGGAAGTATTGGCGGCGTAAGAATGCGTGGACCAGATAAGAACTTGGAAAAGGAAGCGGCAAGAATTATTGCTAAGCTTCCTAAAATGACTCCAGGTAAGCAAAGGGGTAGAGCTGTGAGGGTTCCTTTCAGTATTCCTATTACCTTTAAATTACAGTAAACAACGATTCCATATTATAGAAAAATCCCGAGCCTAGGCTCGGGATTTTTTCGTTTTAATCTTACTTTAAACTAGTATAGAAAATCTCTCTGACCCTTTCTGGATTTATAAATCCGTTACCATAAGTGTTATCATAGGCCGATAATAGATTGGTATTGTTTTTTACTTCATCCAACGATTTACCAGCGTTAATCTCATTAAGTACCTTCGTCTTAATCTCTTCAAGTATTTTAACATAAGCCTCAAGCTCGGCTTTGTTTGAAAGTCTACCATGGCCAGGTATTATTTTGGTTTCACTATTAATAAGTAAAAGCGCTTTCTTTTGAGCTTCTATATATCCGTTGACACTACCACCACTTTTTAAATCTATAAAGGGGTACCTGCCCGAGAAATAAGTGTCTCCCATATGCAATACATTGTTATTTAGAAAATAAACTATGGCATCTCCATCTGTATGGGCATTATGTACATGAAATGCCATTATGGTCTCATCGCCATCATAAAAGGTGATATCATCTGAGAAAGATACTTCAGGTAGTATTTTTTTATCCAACTTTTGGTCGTTGGCCAATCTGTCTACCAAACTTTTTCTTACATTATCATGGGCCACGACAGTAGTTGCTTTAGAATTGAATTTTGCATTACCTCCAGTATGGTCCCCATGCATGTGCGTATTAAAAAGAAATGAAATAGGTTGGTCAGTAAGTTTACTAATGGCCATTTTTATTTTATCGCTTAAGCGTTCAAACTGATCATCAATCATAAAGACATTACGCTCCCCAGTATAGACTCCAATATTACCTCCTTGACCGGTCAACATAAATACATCTTTTGATAGGGTGTCAATCTTTATAACGACTTCTTTTTCCTGGGCCAAGGTCAATGTAAAAAAGCAAAGGCTCATTATTAATGTCATAAAAAGCTTTATCATCTTCATAATTAAGTGTTTAAGAGGTTGTTGAGGGGATTCTTTCAAAGATATGATAAACCTTGGCAATTCGTTGCACAAATAGCATTCTGCGACTATATTTGCGTTTTTATAAAAAATGATAATGAAAACCGCAATCGAGCCAGCAAAGAATACATCATGGTCCATGGTGTTTGCTGATTTTAAGGAGATTACAAAAGCCAGGCTCGCAGTCAGTGTGGTTTTTTCTTCAATAGCGGGTTATTTTCTAGGAGCATTTGAAATTAGTTTTATCTCACTTTTGCTCCTTGCATTCGGTGGTTATTGCATGGTCGGTGCCTCGAATATCTTTAATCAGATTATAGAGAAAGATTTGGATGCGTTAATGAAACGCACAATGAACAGGCCGATACCTTCGGGGAGGATGTCAGTGAATACAGCTTTCATAATCGCTATAATATTGACCATTCTGGGTGTGATTTCTTTGTACTTTTTAAATCCTAAAACGGCCATGTTCGGCGCAATTTCCATTTTTCTTTACACTAGTGTTTATACACCTTTGAAAACCATTACCCCACTTTCGGTCTTTGTTGGGGCGTTTCCAGGTGCAATTCCCTTTATGTTAGGGTGGGTCGCTGCTACCAATGAATTTGGTATTGAACCAGGAACTTTGTTTATGATACAGTTCTTTTGGCAATTTCCGCATTTTTGGGCTTTAGCCTGGATGTTGGATGAGGATTATAAAAAAGGTGGATTCAAAATGCTTCCCACAGGTAAAAAAGATAAAGGAACAGCACTCCAAATAATTATGTATACTATTTGGATGATGGTCATTTCCGTAGTACCAGTCTTTGGTATAACAGGGCGATTGCAGTTATCAATTCCTGCAGCTGTGATTGTATTTCTAATGGGAGCTGTAATGTTGTTTTTTGCTTTCAAATTATATGAAAAAAGAGACAATGTTTCCGCAAGAAAATTAATGTTGGCCAGTGTGAGCTATATAACGCTAGTTCAAATAGTATATGTGCTGGATAAATTCATATAAAAATAGATGGACTTAACTCAAGGAACTCAGAAAGAAAAGAACGACAGATCAAAAAAAATGATGCTTTGGTTCGGCATTGTGAGTCTGCTTATGGCCTTTGCCGGTTGGACCAGCGCCTACATCGTAAGTAGTAAAAGGGAAGATTGGTTAAGGAATATTGAGCTGCCATCATCTTTTTACATAAGTACGGCAATTATTATACTTAGTAGTATTACCTATATATTAGCAAAAAAGGCCATACAGAAAGATGCGAAAAAGACAGCTACAAATTGGTTGTTGATCACTTTGGGATTAGGTGTCACTTTTATTGGTTTGCAATTCAATGGATTTTCACAATTGGTTGCCCAGGGGTATTATTTTACCGGGCCAACCAGTAGTATTAAGATGTCCTACATTTTTCTTATTGCAGCGGTACATATCGTACACGTTATCGTAGGTATTATTTCTTTGTTGGTAGTGATGTATAATCAGTTTAAAGGAAAATACTCGGCAACGGAATATTTAGGGTTGTCGCTTGGAGCTACTTTCTGGCATTTTTTAGACCTTTTGTGGGTGTACCTTATTCTGTTCATGGTATTTGTTGGATAAAATTTCAATATTTTTTTGATTATTTAGCATTTGATTTTTGTATCCTCTAAAAAAATGTAAATTTGTGAAAATCTAATCATTCGATAATTAATTTATGGATTCTACGGTAACAACGGGCGCGGAAGAAAACGTATGGGGTGGTGGTAACCGTCCCCTAGGTGCGAGCTACGGCAAATTAATGATGTGGTTTTTCTTAGTGTCAGATGCGCTGACATTTTCAGGATTTTTGGCCGCATATGGTTTTTCAAGATTTAAGTTTATTGAGACTTGGCCTATTGCCGATCAAGTATTTACCCACGTGCCTTTCTTTCATGGTAACTACCCTATGATTTATGTAGCGTTCATGACCTTCATTCTAATTATGTCATCTGTAACAATGGTACTTGCTGTTGATGCTGGGCACAGAATGAAGCAGAACAGAGTTATTTGGTATTTGTTCTTGACTATTATCGGTGGCGCCATATTCGTAGGCTCACAGGCATGGGAATGGGCAACATTTATTAATGGTGATTATGGTGCCGTGGAAACCAGAGGTGGTAGAATTTTACAATTTGTAAAAGCTGATTCTGGGGAAAGGGCCGCATTGGACGATTTTGCTAAAACAATTCCTGGTGACAGGGTAATGCACGAAAGAAAAAATGGACTTTGGTTCTATGATGAAGGTTATCAGCCAAGTTATTCTTTAAATGAAGTTTTAGAAGGTTTCAAAGACAATTCAAATATTCTTGTTAGAACAGAAACGATTAATGCTGAGGGAGATAAGACGTTACTGTCTAGACAGGAATCTCTTGCAAAACTTCAGAATGCATCCCAGGTTGTGGAAGGGGCTAACCTTATTAACAATGAATATGGGAGTAGATTGTTCGCCGATTTCTTCTTTTTTATTACAGGATTTCATGGATTTCACGTTTTCTCAGGAGTAATGATAAATCTTATTATTTTCTTTAATGTGGTGTTGGGAACATACCAGAAAAGAGGCCATTATGAAATGGTGGAGAAAATTGGGCTCTATTGGCACTTTGTGGATTTGGTTTGGGTATTTGTATTCACCTTCTTTTATTTGGTTTAATCTGAACTTGTTTCAGATTCTCGAAAGAGTTGATTAATAAAGATTTTAATATTATTTAGCATGGCACACGCACACAAGTTGGAAATTTTCAGAGGACTTTTAAAATTCAAGTCCAATACCCAAAAAATATGGGGTGTACTTGTCTTTTTAACGATAGTAACTGCAGTTGAAGTTGCGTTGGGTATTACAAAACCTGATGCGCTCACAGGTTCAACTATTTTGGGAATGAAAGTGTTGAATTGGATATTCATCATTCTAACTTTGGTAAAGGCATATTACATTGCTTGGGACTTTATGCACCTTAGAGATGAAAAGGGTTCTTTGCGCAGAGCTATTGTTTGGACACCGATTTTCCTTGTGCTTTACTTGGTATTCATATTATTGGTAGAAGCGAATTATATCTACAATGTCTTTAGCGATGGGTTCGTTACCTGGAACTTCTAATAAATACATAATTAACAGAATAAAAAGACGGTCTTTGAACCGTCTTTTTTACTTTTGTTGGTTGGGAGCCAGTTATAGAATAAATGGGATTTTCGAACTAATATTCCTGAAAGGCGGAACCCATTATTAGCTAGTTTTGCACCTCTTATGAAAAATAAAATTGTTTTAGCCGTACTTTTTATACTACCCATAGTAGTTTATTTGTTCTTTGCCTCTGGGGTAAATAACTTTGGAAAGCTCCCGACCCTAACCAAGAAAATCGCTGATATTTCTTCAATCGATGAAAATTTTGAGCTAAAGGACAAAATAACCATTTTGGGATTTTTGGGATATGATTTGGAAAACCAAAAAGGCATTGCATTCAACTTGAACCAGAAAATCTATAAACGCTTTTATGAATTCAATGATTTTCAATTTGTGATGTTGGTACCCCATGGCAGCGAAAATAAAGTAGCTGAACTTAAAGCGGAACTGGGCAATATAACAGATATCGCTAAATGGAATTTCGCCTATGGCAATGAAGAGCAGATCAAGATTTATTTCGATGGTTTAAAAACCGATTTATCGCTCGGTGAGGACTTGTCAACTCCTTATGTATTTATCATTGATAAGGCTAGAAACTTACGGGGTAGGACCAATGATGAAGACGAAGGCACCAAGTTTGGCTTTAATGCCACTTCAGTTGCCGATTTGAATAATAAGATGGAGGATGATGTGAAAATCATTTTGGCGGAGTACCGGCTGGCATTGAAAAAGAATAATGCTAATAGGAAAAATTTATGAAGAAATACACATACGTTTGGGTTTCGCTGGTAATCTTGGTTTTTGGAATAATCTTTATTCCTAAGATTATTGAACGTATGAAATCTGGTACTGTAGTCGAGAACGACCGCATGAATCTTAAAGATAACAGTGCGGAGTTGGCCCATATTATCTTGAACGGAAAGAAACGTCGAGTACCTTCTTTTGAATTTATTGATCAAGATAGTTTGGTGATTACTGATAAGGATTATCTTGGTAAGGTTTATATAGTGGAGTTCTTCTTTACTTCTTGCCCATCAATTTGCCCTATAATGACCAAAAATCTTGTCGATTTACAAGAAGAATTCAAGACTTCAAATGACTTTGGTGTGGCATCCTTTACGATTACCCCAGAATATGATACTCCAAGGGTGCTTAAGGAATATGCAGAAAAGCATGGCATTACGAACTTGGATTGGCATTTGATGACAGGAAGCCAAGAAGCTATTTATGAATTGGCGAATACCGGTTTTAATATTTTTGTGTCAGAAATGCCCGATGCCCCTGGTGGTTTTGAACATGCCGGTCTGTTTGCTTTAATCGATAAAAACGGATATTTACGGTCAAGGGTTGACGAATTTGGCAATCCGATAATATATTACCGAGGTACCATTACCGAAGATGATGGCGAGAACAGTGAAGGTGAGAAAGAGCAGATTTCTATTTTAAAGGAGGATATTTACAAACTTTTAAAAGAGTAATAAGGCATGGACTCAGCGTCGTTGGGGGAACACAGATGGCCAAGTTCGGACAACC